>JAEYFY010000030.1 GCA_023454395.1 Pseudomonadota bacterium | reverse complement strand
CGTTGTAGAACCACTCTTGAGAACTTCAGTAAAGACTTCCAGTTGCCGCAACGTAATTCGCATATCCATTCCACCTTTGAGCCGTCATTGTAATAACATACTATCCACAAACCAGTAACATACCAAGCACATTTAAGAAAATACACCTATATTAATTTTACTGGTTATTATTATAAAAATAATTAGTTTAATAAATAAGATTACTTGTTATATGCTTATGCAAAATTCATATAAGCAAGGTTTTTCTATGTCAGAGCAAAGTCAACCTATTACATTGGCGAAAAAATGTTTTACTCCAGTCTATCGCTGGCTTCCTGGTTTATTGCTAACAGGCGTATTAACTGCGCTTGCTATTTATATTGGTGATATTCCTTGGTTTTCTAGCATGGGTTTAGGTGCATTAACACTGGCTATCTTATTCGGTATTATTGTGGGTAATACCTTTTATCCTGTTGCAAAGCCTTATAGTGATGAAGGTGTTAAATTCGCTAAGCACTATTTATTACGTACAGGTATTATTTTGTACGGTTTTAGACTGACTTTTCAGCAAATTGCAGATGTAGGTGCAACAGGTTTAATTATAGATGCCATTATGCTGATATCGACTTTTCTTATTGCTATGTGGATTGGTCGCAAATATTTCGGTTTAGATGAACAAACTGTCATCTTAATTGGTGCGGGTAGTAGTATTTGTGGTGCTGCGGCTGTTATGGCGACAGAGCCTGTTGTTAAAGCACAAGCCAGCCAAGTTGCTGTTGCGGTTTCTACTGTTGTGATTTTCGGGACCATTGGTATTTTTCTTTACCCTTGGTTCTACCACTTAAATGCATTTGCAGGTTGGCTACCATTTACCGAAGAAACTTTTGGTATTTTTTCTGGTTCAACAATTCATGAAGTGGCTCAAGTCGTTGCTGTAGGGCACTCAATTAGCCCTGATGCTGAAAATGCAGCAGTGATTAGTAAAATGATCCGCGTAATGATGTTAGCACCGTTCTTAATTATTCTTTCAACTTATTTAAGTAAAAAGAAAAGCAAGGCAAACAATGGCGCACAAGCTACTGAAAAAAGCCCAATTACTATTCCTTGGTTTGCCGTATTCTTTATTTTAATGGCTGGCTTTAACTCTTTGAATTTAATTCCAGCGTCTATTGTTAGTTATATTGTGACTATCGATACCATTCTATTAGCAATGGCAATGGTGGCATTAGGTTTAACAACGCATATTAGTGCTATCCGACAAGCAGGCGTCAAACCATTATTGTTAGCGTTATTCTTATTTTTCTGGTTAACCCTTGGTGGTGCGATGATTAATATCTTTATTCAAACTGTGTTGATGTCTTAATAGGAATATCAAAAAATTAATCCCCTTTGAAATTTCGCCTTGAGAAGTACTTTTTAATTGCGCTTTTTTGCTTTTATCACCTCAATATGATGTTATACGCTGTATGTTTGTTATCATGGTGTAAAATAAATCTAAGGAGAGAAGTAATGAAATTTGTTGGCGCACATGTCAGTGCTGCTGGTGGCGTCGATCAGGCGGTATTACGCGCACATGAAATAAAAGCGACTGCATTTGCCCTTTTTACTAAGAATCAGCGCCAGTGGAAAGCGGCACCATTATCTACAGAAGTCATTGATAAATTTAAAAAGAACTGCGAACTTTATAGTTATGGCCCTTCTCAAATTTTACCCCATGACAGTTATCTTATTAATTTAGGTCACCCTGAAGAAGATGCTCTTGAAAAATCAAGAGACGCATTTCTAGATGAAATGCAGCGTTGTGAGCAACTTGGTATTGAGTTACTGAATTTTCACCCAGGAAGTCATTTAAATAAGATTGATGTTGATAAGTGCCTACAAAAAATTGCCCAATCAATTAACATCACCTTAGAAAAAACTAAAAATGTTACTGCCGTAATTGAAAATACCGCAGGGCAAGGAACAAATCTGGGTTATCGTTTTGAGCATTTAGCCGCCATTATTGATGGTGTAGAAGATAAATCTCGTGTAGGTGTTTGTATTGATACTTGCCACACTTTCGCCGCAGGTTATGATCTAAGAACGATTGAAGATTGCGAAAAAACATTCGCTGAATTTGAAAAGATTGTCGGCTTTCAATACTTAAAAGCGATGCATCTTAATGATGCAAAAAGCGAATTAGCCAGTCGTGTCGATCGCCACCATAGTTTAGGTGAAGGCAATATTGGTAAAGTGCCTTTTAGTTATATTATGCAAGATAAACGTTTTGATGGTATTCCGCTGATTTTAGAAACCATTAATCCTGATATTTGGCCTGAAGAAATTGCTTGGTTGAAATCACAACAAGACTAACAGCAACGCCAGCAATAATGAGAACTGCGGCCTATACAATTTGCGGTTTATAGAATATTCGTTTTATAACCATAAACCGCAAATGACTTTATTTAATCGGTGTTAACTCAATCTTAGTCATCATTTCAGCAAGCAGGCTTCTGTCTTTTATTCCTACATCAGGCTGACTAACTGATAACGCGGAAATAGCGGTTGCAAGGCGCAATGTATGTTCACTCGTTTGGCTCATTAATAAGCCATAGACTAATCCTGCAACCATTGAATCTCCTGCACCAACGGTACTTATCACATCACAATGTGGTGGTTTTGCAAGCCATGCACCAGATGCATTTACCCATAACGCCCCTCTTTCACCCAGTGAAATAACAACATGTGCAATGCCTTTATCTCGCAGTTGATGAGCCGCTTTAATAATATCTGCCATTTCAGTTAATGAATGTCCAACCCACGCTTCTAATTCACGATGATTAGGTTTTATCAACCATGGGGCTGCTTTTAATCCTGCGACTAAGGCATCACGACTGCTGTCAAAAATAATGCATGGGCATAATCTTCTTAACTTAATCATCCATTGGGTAAAGGCTTCAGGATCAACACCATTAGGTAAGCTTCCGCTGACAACCACCATATCGAAATGACCAAGCCAATTAAGCGAATCTGTTGCAAAACGCTGCCAATCTTGCGCTGATACTGTAAATCCTGAAAAATTAAAGTCGGTGACTTGCCCTTTTCCCTCGGTTAACTTCACATTAATGCGTGTTCGTCCTGATACTAAATAAAAACGGTTCGCCATCCCATTTTCACTAAAGAAGTGCTGAAACTCTTCTTGATTTTCGCGTCCCATAAACCCGCTAACAGTAATATCGATACCTAAATCACGTAAGACTTTCGCGACATTATTGCCTTTACCAGCAGGATTAAGCCCAGCAGTTCGGACTAAATTAACACCACCTACATCAATAGCTGGACAAGCACCAACCAGATCATAAGCAGGGTTTAAGGTGATCGTAGCGACACGGCGACTCATGCCTTCACTCCCCAATCATTTTTTATTATGAATATTTAGGGTGCTATATATAGCATCAATTAACCTTTTATTCAGTGAAATTGAGTGGGTTCTCCTTGCACTCTATTCACCCTCAATAGAGAATATCCCCGTAAAAAGCGACTTATTTTATACATTAACTATATAAAAAAGAAAAAAGGAGTCTCAAATGCCAGTCGTAGTCGGCGTTGGTGTAATTATCACTAATGAAAAGGGTGAAGTTTTATTAGGAAAGCGTTGCGGAAAACATGCCCCTTATTGGTCAATTTTTGGTGGGCATGTTGATGAAGGTGAAACTTTTGAGCAATGTGCTATTCGAGAAATAGAAGAAGAAATTGGTATTGCGATCACAGAGCCACAAGTGATTGGTATTAGCAATAATCTAGAAACTTACCAACAAGAAGGTAAACACACCGTTTCTATTTGTATGATCGCACAACACCAAGGCGACGAACCTAAATTGATGGAGCCAGATAAATGTTCTGAACTTCGCTGGTGTTCTCCAGATGATTTACCAGAGCCACACTTCGAAGCCAGTCGCAATTCTATTGCATTATGGAAAAGTAAGCAGTTTTATCAAAGCTAATTAAAAACACTCTATCACTTTCATTATTCTGGATCTTTTTTGTTCAGAATAATGTTCAGATTTTCTATTGCTACATGAATTTTCACTTATTTATAATGATATTCCTTTATCATTTATAATAATCCTCACACTAATCTATTGATTTATATAATCACCTTTTTCTACTGTATTATTTTTACTCACTTTTTTCTTTTATAAAGCACAATAACCTCTATTTACACCCTTATAGCAAACGTGTATTCTTTACACCATCAAGCTAGTACATTGAGTCAATTTTATAAGGACATCCTATGTCAGAAGTCACATCAATAACAAAGCGCCCATCCATACTTGGTGGTGCAATGATCATTGCTGG
>JAEYFY010000018.1 GCA_023454395.1 Pseudomonadota bacterium | reverse complement strand
TCACCAATTTATCGGGTTGTTTAAGGGTTACAAAACAGCCTTTATAACGTACATCGCCAGATGTACACAGAGGATGGACTAGAATTATGAAGAAATCGCTTGTCGCTGTTGGTGTTATCGTCGCACTTGGTGTTGTTTGGACTGGTGCGTCGTGGTACATGGGCAGCAAAATTGAAAGTCGCTTACAGGAAGAAACGAAACTAGCTAATGAGCAATTGGCGCAACTTGCTAAAAAAGCACAGTTTGGTGCTGATGTAAAACTTGAAATTCGTGACTATAAGAAAGGGGTTTTCACCTCTAATGCAGACTTTGTTGTCGTGATTTCACCAGATACTAGTGACGCAGACGCAGACCAAGAAAAAAAAGTAGAAGAAGTTGTCTTCTCTACTGATATTGACCATGGTCCATTCCCTCTTTCTGATCTGGCTAAATTTAATTTGGCACCAAAATTAGCGGCGATGAATAATACGTTGGTTGATAACAACTCAACAAAAGAGTTATTCAAACTGACAAAAGAAAAATCTATTCTTAGTGGTCACACTTCTTTAGCTTTCGATGGTGCAGTCTCTGGTACCGCGACACTAAATTCTATCGATTTTGCTGAAAACGATGGCACAGTTAAAACGACGCCTATCACTGTTGAGTTCTCATCTGACAAAAATGCAACAAACTTTGCAACCAAAATTAAAGGTGATCAAGTTGTTGTGACTAAAGATGGTGAAGAAACTTTCACAATTAAAAATATTTCAGGTTCTATTGTTGGAACAAAAATTAACGATGATCAGTACTTATTTAATGAACAATTATTAAATTTTGCTGAAATCGCACATACCAGCAAAGACAAAGCTTCTGATTTCTCGCTGAAAGATTTTTCTCTGACAACAAAAAGTGATATCAAAGATAAACTCTTTAATATCTCTCAAACTTATTACTTTAAGTCACTGAATGTTGCAGGGCTAGAATTTGGTGCCGGTAAATTTGGCTATTCAATTGATAAAGCTGATCCCGATGCGATGCTGTTATTAACCAAAGTTTATAACAACTCATTGTTACCGTGGAATAAAAACCATTTCGATAATTCAGAAATAGTTGAACAAGCCGTTCGTGATGTTCTGGAAAAAGGTTTAGTTTTCCGTATCGATGAAGCCTCTTTAACAAATAAAAGCGGTGCAAGTAAGTTAACCTTTAACTTAGACTTAAATGCTTTTAACGTTAAAGTATTAGAAAGCCAAGAGAAATCACCAGCAGAGTTATTTAATTATCTGTTTAAAAACATTGATTTCAATGTTGATTTATCTCTTCCGATGTTAGCTGAATTCCGTAACACCACTCAATATCTTGATGCAGCTCGTTACCAAGAAACCGCATTAACAGATGAAGAGAAAAAAGAGATCGAAGTAGCAACAGCGGCTGATATTGAACAGTTGAAAAATGAGTTACAGCAAAATATCAACCAAATTTCTCAAGACGAGAAAGATGCATTACCTCTGATGTTACTTGCTAAAGATAGTAACGCATTAAGCATGAAACTGAACTATGCTGCTGATAAATTTACCATGAATGGTAAAACTTATACTTTTGATGAGTTTATGGAAGTGACCCAAGCGCCTCAAATGTTAGGTTTAGCAGCAATGTTATTCGGCATGGGCGCATCATCTTATGATTACGATGATTCTGATTATTCAGAAGAAGGTTATCAAGAAGAGATGACAGAAGATCCAGCAATTATCGAAGAACAAGACATTTTAATTCCTGAGCAACCAGCACAAGCTCAATAATTAATCTATTGTTAGAACGATAAACTGTTAGAACGGTAAGCTGTTAAAGCAATAGTCTGTTCAAACAATCAATAAATACCCCATTTGCATAATGGGGTATTTTTTTAGCATCGTATTTTAATTATCAATCACAATCTTTAGCCGGAAGCTGACGATTTCCCCATTCATCTTTACAGCAAGAATCAATGGTTTTATTAATTATTTCTGCCAGTGTATTTACTGTAGAAATAATAGAAGTTAATTGTTCACAAACATGGCTACAGCTAGATTTTTTATCATGCGGTTTAGGAATTTTTGGTAACGTCAAACTATCACAGAGAATTTCTTGTAATACTAAAGAGAAATTCGCAATACCTGTGGTGTAAATATAAGAGCGCCCTCCTGTTTGCTCCGCTAAACGTACATACTCTTTTGTAACGCGATCTCTATCAGCCACACTTGGGAAACGATCGATGTTCGTTACACTATCGTCTGGCGTTCCTTGGTAGGTATATACTTTGACTTTTTCATGTTGAGCAACAGCAATCGCTTCGTCATTTTTTATCTTTGCAGCGTTGGTCAATACGCCTCCGCCACCTTCCATACCTTCATCACCCAAAACAAAAACAGCACGACGAGCGCCATCACGCCAATCAAAATGCTTACTTAAATCAATCACTGCACGACATAAGTCTTCTTTATTACCCGCATGATCACGCCCATCAGCCTCTTTAAAAGGCTTTCTTGCCTGTAAGCGACTTTCAGGTACGCCTAGCCCTTTTAAATAGTCACTAGCTGATTGATCAAATTTAGTATCATCCCATGTACCTTCAATACCTAAAAAAGTTACCCGAAGTTTTGATGGGCACTTTTCCAGTGCTTTTTGTATTGCAATATCAATATCTTTACTTAAATCTGACGACTCATCGGCCATTGAACCACTGGTATCAATAACAACAACTAAATCTAATGCAATGGCACCATCACCGGTAACGACTTGTGAGCCATAAGTAAGATTATTTGCAGATGAAGGCGGAAGTATTTTAGACATTAATTCGTCTTGGACTTTATTAATTTTATTTTCAAAATTGAAATCAGAATTCTCATTCATATTTATATGCCTTGATTTTAAATAATTAGGTTTCTATTAAAAAGCCATCATGTAAATAATTATATTCAGTTGAATATATCTATTTAACAGCAACCTATTATGGCGTTAATCTCCTATTCTTTCTTCCTTATTTAATAAAAGAGATGTTCTATTTTTTAGTTCTATTATATTTATGTAAATACATTAAAATAAAAACAAATCGTATTTGCTTTATAAAAATAATATTTTCATTTTTATCTAACTACTTTAAACAGAGGAAAACAAATCACCTATTAAATAAAATCATAACAAAATGATATTTCAGTTATTTTTTTACTCATTTTGCTCCATTAAACCTATCAAAATAACTGATAAGATATTTCAATTATAATGATAAATGTTTTTAAACTTAACATTCAATGTATCAATTCACTTGATAATACGCGTCAATTACATTGAATGTTATTGCTAATAAATAAACACTTCTTTTTTCCACCTTTTATTTTTCAACTTAAAAGTGAGAAAAAACGGCATTTTTAGTTTTAAAAATAACCAATTTAAGTTTATTTATTAGTGAATAAAATAAAAATCAGTCATAATAATCTGCAACTCATTTATATTTACCCAATTATAAGAAAATCACTATAAACGATAGATTTTCATTATTTCTATTAAAAGGAAAATAACACGTGATTGACACACAGTTGCCTTTAACCGATTTACATCGCCATTTAGATGGTAATATCCGCCCTCAAACTATTTTAGAGTTAGCAAAACAACATAACATTGCGCTACCCGCTTACGAATTAGAAGCATTGCGCCCTCATGTACAAATTACAAAAAATGAGCCAAGCCTCGTTAGCTTCTTACAAAAATTAGATTGGGGTGTAGCGGTTTTAGCTGACTTAGACGCATGTCATCGTGTTGCTTATGAAAACGTGGTAGATGTGGTTAATGCTGGTATCGATTACGCTGAACTGCGATTCTCACCTTATTATATGGCAATGAAACATCAATTGCCGGTTGAAGGTGTCGTGGAAGCCATTGTTGATGGTGTACAAAGCGCACAGCAATCACACGATGTAGATATTCGTTTAATCGGTATTTTAAGCCGTACCTTTGGTGAAAATGCCTGCCAACAAGAATTAAATGGCTTACTAAAACATCAAGATAAAATTACAGCACTAGATTTAGCCGGTGATGAATTAGGTTTCCCTGGTCATTTATTCCAACCGCATTTTAATCGCGCTCGCGATACTCACTGGAATATTACGGTTCATGCTGGTGAAGCCGCGGGAGCAGAAAGTATTTGGCATGCCATTAAAGAATTGGGTGCAAGTCGTATTGGCCATGGTGTTAAAGCAATTGAAGATCCACGCTTAATGGACTACCTTGCCGAGCATCAAATTGGTATTGAGTCTTGCCTAACGTCAAATATTCAAACCAGTACCATCAATTCGTTAGCCGAACATCCTTTAAAAACATTTTTAGAGCATGGCATTATTGCCTCTCTTAATACCGATGATCCTGCGGTTGAAGGTATTGAGTTAAAACACGAATATACCGTTGCTGCCCCTGCTGCTGGATTAACGCCAGAGCAAATCCGCCAAACACAAATTAATGGCTTAAAAATGGCATTTATTAGCCAAGCAGAACGTGACGCATTAATTAAGAAAGTAAGTTCGCGCTAATACTTTATCGCTTTTTGATTAAAACCATCTGTTTATCAGGTGGTTTTTTTATCTTTATTGAAAATAAATGGAATTATTAATGGCTCTTAGACTAGAATTAATCTTCAAGGGGTCATTTATTATTAAGGAAAAACGATGTGGAATATTCATCCGACAAGAGGTCAATATAAATTATTAGCACAATATCTATCACCACTTGATGCTTCTATTGAAGCAGGTTTTCTTCAATCAGAAGGCATTGATGCGATCCTTTTAGATGAAAATATTGTTTGGAATAACCAAGTATATGCTCAAGCGACTGGGGGCGTAAAATTACTCGTTAACTATAAAGAGTTTGAACAAGCACAGGCAATGCTTAAGGCGCTTTACCAAGGTAAATATACTATTAACGACCAGTTAGAACCCATCGATAGTGAATTAAAGGTTGATGTGAAAAATAATAAATATGACTATTTAAATATGGGTTTTGTGTTATTAGTTTATCTTGTATTTGGCTTACCACTTCCTTTTAAATCTCAATCCCCGTCATTGGTAGATGAAAAAGAAAATAGTGAAAATCATGATATTCATAACAAATAAAAAAGCACCGATACAAAGTTAACTCGATGCTTTTTCTTATTTATTTGATAATCAATATTTAATTAATTTTATTGATTATCCACCAGCTTAAATTCGTTATTTCTTTTTAGCGTCTTTAGCTTGATTAGCATAGCGCTGTGCTAACACAGCACAAACCATTAATTGTATCTGATGGAATATCATTAATGGTAATAACATTACCCCAACAGTCGCTGCAGGAAATAATACATTCGCCATAGGAACACCATTTGCTAAGCTCTTTTTAGAACCACAAAAAACAATGGTGATTTCATCTTCTTTATTAAAGCCAAGCAATCTTGCACTGTACACGTTCACAAAAATAACAATCGCCAACAGAATACAACTCACTACAGCAATCAGTAATAGCGACCAACCATCAATTTTATGCCAGATCCCTTCAACAACGGCCTCACTAAATGCTACATAAACCACCAGCAAAATAGAAGAACGATCCGTTCTATTCACTAATTTCTTATGCTTATCAACCCAACGACCAATTAAAGGACGTGATAAGTGACCAATAATAAAAGGTACCATCAATTGCAGTAAGATAGATTGAATCGCCCCTGCCGTATCAAAATCACTGGCAGAGCCTTGTGTTTGCATTAAAAAACCGACTAATACGGGTGACAGAAAAACACCCAAAATACTGGATGCAGATGCACTACAAATCGCAGCGGCGACATTTCCCCCTGCCACAGAAGTAAAAGCAATGGCAGATTGAACCGTTGCAGGCAACGCACAAAGATATAAAAAGCCCATATAGACAGTGGGTGACATCCATTCAGGCACAATAACTTGCAAACCCAGCCCTAAAATTGGGAAAAGAATAAAAGTGCTAGTAAACACGGTAAGGTGTAAACGCCAATGTCCCATTCCTGCTAGTATTGCGTCTCTAGACAGCTTCGCACCATGCAAGAAAAACAGCAGTGCTATCGCAGCGGTCGTAAGATATTGGAACAGGATTTTAATATCGCCTTGTGCGGGTAGTAGTGTTGCCAGCGTCACCACACAAATCATAATCATGAGGAAAGGATCGAGTTTTAGTTTTTGCCACCAAGACATTAGATTTAGCGCTCCTTTTTGCTTATAGCGTTATAGTTTGTTTTAAACGATTAGAAATTTCGCCAGCTTCAATCAAACGCATAATGGCTGTTGCTTGTATTGGCGTAACCGGGTTTTCTTCACCCAATGTAATTGCACGATAAATTTGTTGATAGTAAGCAGGATAATCACCAGAAAGTGTAGTGAGTGTGGTTGTTTCTAACTCACCAGACTCTGATAGTATTGTTAGTTCACCATCATTATGGTCCATCCCCCAATTATAAGTTTGATTAGGAAGATAACCGGCTTTTAAGGCATCTTCTTGGGTATCTAAGCCATACTTAACATAGCTTCCTTTTGTCCCATGAATAGCAAAGATAGGTGTCGGTGATGCAACTAACATAGAAGCATGAAGAACAACTCTAAGATTGTCATATTCTAGTAATGCATGAAAGTAATCGGCATTTTTTGCATTAGGACGTAATTGAGCAATATCAGCAGTAATCGCTTTAGGTTCACCAAATAGGCAAACCGCTTGGTCAAGAACATGAGGCGCAAGATCGTACCAAAGCCCCCCACCAATTCCTGCATCTTCTCGCCAACGTTGACGAACAACAGGGCGAAAACGATCAAAGTGCGCTTCATATGCACTGACATGACCTAGTGTTTTATCAGCTAAAAGCTTTTTAACAGTTAAAAAACCAGAATCCCAACGGCGATTATGAAAGACGGAAAGAAGTTTACCGGCATCTGTTGCTTGCTGAGTCAATTTTTCAGCTTCTTCTAGTGTCAGAGTAAACGGTTTATCAACAACAACATGCTTACCTTTGTCCAGAGCCTGTGAAGCCAGTGAATAGTGAGTATTATTCGGTGTTGGAATAATGATTAAGTCTATTGAGGGATCATTAATCAGTGCTTGAGGATCAGCATAAACCGTAATGTGAGGAAAATCTTGTTTAACTTTATTTTCATCAGAGCTTGAAATTGCACTAAGATTTAAGCCTTCGGTTGTTGTTATTAGCGGAGCATGAAAGGTTTTACTGGCATAGCCATACCCGATAATTCCAACATTGAGTTTAATTGCCATCACCCTATCCTATTTTTAGCTGTTTTTTTATTAACAAAAATCACTTTCACTTTTGTAGCTAAATAAATAATAACAAAGTTTGTGATAATATCCCGTTTAGTTCTATACATTAGTTCTATACATACGAGTAGGAATAATTAATTAATGAAATTTGATCTCAAAGCAAACACGTCGAATAACCTTTCAGGAAAAGCGCCTATTACAGGGTGGTTGCTTGCGCCATTGGCGTATATGATCTTGTCGATTATTGGCTCTGGGTTGATGTCGGTTCTCTATGTTATTAAATATTTTTCAGATTTTTCGATCCTCCACCAGCTTCCTTTTCATGTAATCTCAAGTTGGTATCTTTCTGCATTAACAACCTGGGTGATGTTCGCCTTCACGTTATATCTGTTAAGACAATTTTTTTATCGCGCTCAAAATTTTCCACGTCTATTTATTTTGTGGTTACTGATTAACTTACTCTTAGCCATTAAAAGCTTTGGTTTTGCTCCTGTTGACGACCAAACAGCGCTAAAATCCCTTCTATGGTCAGTCTTCTCAACAGTCTGTTTTGTGCCTTATATCAAATATGCTAAGCGTGTTCGTGAAACTTTCACACAACTTCGATAACCCCGCATCTTTACCCTTGATATTATATACGCTTGTTTAGCCTCTTTATTTCTGGAGGCTTTTTGTTTCTCTGTTTAACAATTTTGGCATAACAATGACTGATTACTTGCTTCTATTCGTCGGCACCGTATTGGTGAATAACTTTGTACTCGTCAAATTCCTAGGTTTATGCCCATTTATGGGTGTATCAAAAAAATTAGAAACCGCGATCGGAATGGGATTTGCGACGACCTTTGTTATGACGCTCGCCTCGATTAGTTCTTGGCTGATGGATAATTTTATTTTAGTTCCTTTGGACTTACTTTATTTACGCACACTGAGCTTTATCTTAGTTATTGCAGTAGTTGTACAATTCACTGAAATGGTCGTAAGAAAAACAAGCCCTACACTCTATCGTTTGTTAGGGATCTTCTTACCATTAATTACCACAAACTGTGCCGTCTTAGGTGTTGCATTATTAAATATCAATCAAGCCCACACATTTATGCAATCAGCTGTGTATGGTTTTGGTGCAGCGGTGGGATTCTCTCTTGTGATGGTATTATTTGCCGCTATTCGAGAAAGATTAGCTGTCGCCAATGTACCTGCGCCATTTAAAGGCGCTTCAATTGGTTTAATTACCGCAGGTTTAATGTCTCTTGCCTTTATGGGTTTTAGTGGTTTGGTGAAACTGTAATGAATTCTTTATGGATAGCAATTGGCGTACTGGGTGCGCTAGGTCTTATCTTTGGACTAATTTTGGGCTATTCCGCACGTCGTTTTAAAGTGGAAGAAGATCCTATTGTCGAAAGAATTGACGCAATATTACCGCAAAGCCAATGCGGGCAATGTGGTCATCCTGGGTGTCGTCCTTATGCCGATGCAGTTGCAAACAATGGTGAGATGATTAACCGTTGTGCGCCGGGTGGCGAACAAGTGATGTTAAAAATAGCTGAATTGATGGGGGTTGATCCTCAACCGCTTGATGGTGACGAAGAAGCGTTAAATCCAATTAGAAAAGTTGCCTTAATTGATGAAGATAATTGCATAGGATGCACTAAGTGTATTCAAGCCTGTCCTGTTGATGCCATTGTGGGCGCAACACGAGCTATGCATACTATTATTGAAGACTTATGTACTGGGTGTGATTTATGTGTTCCCCCTTGCCCTACTGATTGTATAACCTTGGTTCCTGTCAAAGTCACAACCTCTAACTGGAAATGGGATTTAAACACAATCCCTGTTAAAAACATTCCAGCAGAGCCTGAAGAAACACCTGAAGATGAACCGTCATTGAAGACGGAGGATAACGCTCATGTTTAATCTCTTTTCGTTATTTAAAAAAGATAAAATCTGGGATTTTAAAGGCGGTATTCATCCTCCTGAAATGAAATTACAGTCAAGTCGTACACCTATGCGCATAGCGCAATTACCTGATGAAGTCATTATTCCTATTCATCAGCACTTAGGTGTACCGGGTCAACTTTGTGTCAGCGTAGGTGAACATGTATTAAAAGGGCAACCGCTGACAAAAGGGGTTGGCAGAACATTACCTGTACATGCCTCTATTTCAGGTACGGTCATAGCAATAGAACCCTTTCCAAGTGCTCACCCTTCTGGATTACCTGAAATTGCAGTAAGAATTCAGTCTGACGGTAAAGATGAATGGCGAGAAAAATCACCTATCATCAATTACCAGTTAGAAAGCAGAGATACATTACTTAGCCGTATTCATGAGGCTGGTATTGCAGGATTAGGCGGTGCAGGATTCCCAACCGCATCAAAATTAAAAGGTGGTGGCGATCTCGTTAAAACATTGATAGTCAATGCGGCAGAATGTGAACCTTATATCACCGCTGACGATCGCTTAATGCAAGAACACGCTGATGAAGTGATTGCAGGATGTCAGGTATTAATTCACCTTCTCTCTCCTAATGAAGTCTTAATTGGTATTGAAGATAACAAGCCTGAAGCCATTGAGGCATTAAAACACGCCTTAAATGAAGTACCTGATGAAAAACGTATTTTCATTCGTGTTATCCCAACAAAATACCCATCAGGCGGTGCTAAACAACTTACTAAGATCTTAACGGGTAAAGAAGTACCATCAGGAGGTCGTTCATCTGACATTGGCGTTTTAATGCAAAACGTAGGTACGGTCGTTGCTATCAAACGCGCAATTATCGATGATGAACCTTTAATTGAGCGTGTTGTCACCGTTACAGGTCATGGAGCAAAAACACCGGGTAACTTCTGGGCGCGTTTAGGTACACCCATTTACTCGTTATTAAAACAAACTGGCTTTGTAGCAGGCTCTGAACAAATGGTGATTATGGGTGGGCCATTAATGGGCTTTACCTTACCAGACTTAAATGCCCCTGTTGTTAAGATAACGAACTGTCTACTTATCCCTTCCGTTGAAGAGATGGATACAGATAACCTTGAAGAAGCCTGTATCCGTTGTGGTCATTGTGTTGATGCTTGCCCTAGTGGTTTATTACCTCAACAACTTTACTGGTTTAGTAAAGGTAAAGAGCATGAGAAAGCACAACAACATAATTTATTTGATT
>JAEYFY010000013.1 GCA_023454395.1 Pseudomonadota bacterium | reverse complement strand
GATTTTAAAGGAATCTAGCTATGGCACAAGTCATTAATACCAACTATCTATCTCTGGTAACTCAAAACAACCTGAACAAATCTCAGGGAGCTTTAGGAAGTGCAATCGAGCGTCTGTCTTCTGGTCTGCGTATCAACAGCGCGAAAGACGATGCAGCAGGTCAAGCGATTGCTAACCGTTTCACTTCAAACGTAAATGGTTTAACTCAAGCTTCACGTAATGCGAACGATGGTATCTCTATCGCTCAAACTACTGAAGGCGCTCTGAACGAAATCAACAACAACTTACAACGTATCCGTGAGTTAACAGTTCAAGCTAAAAACGGTACTAACTCTAACTCAGACATCACTTCAATCCAAGAAGAAGTTAAAGAGCGTCTTGGTGAAATCAACCGTATCTCTGAACAAACTCAGTTCAACGGCGTTAAAGTACTGAGCGGTGAGAAGTCAGAAATGACTATCCAAGTTGGTACTAACGATAAAGAAGTTATCAAATTTAACTTAGATAAAATTGATAACGGTACTTTAGGCGTTTCAAGTGACAAACTGTTTACAGAAGCTACAGTTAGCAAAGGTGAGAAGAAAGCTGGTGCTGCTGCAGACCCTACTAAATTAGGTGTTGCTACTGGTACTAAACTGGAAACTGGTTTAACAGTTAAAGCTTATGAAGAAGATGGTAAAGTTGTTGCAGATAAATTTGTTGCAAGTAAAGGCGGTACAGATTATTTAGTTTCTTCTTCTGACTTTGAAGCTGATGGTACAGATACTGCACAAGTTAACTTAAAAGCAAGTGCAGCTGTAACTGCTAACGAATTTACTCCTGCTGCGGGTAAAGACGTTAAAACTTTAGACGTTAAAGAAGATGCTCTGGCTACTTTAGACGAAGCTATCAACAAAATTGATGAAAGCCGTTCTAAATTAGGTGCGATTCAAAACCGTTTTGAATCTACTATCAACAACCTGAACAACACTGTTAATAACTTATCTGCTTCACGTAGCCGTATCTTAGATGCTGACTATGCAACAGAAGTTTCTAACATGAGCCGTGGTCAAATCCTGCAACAAGCTGGTACTTCTGTACTTGCTCAAGCAAACCAAGTACCACAATCAGTTCTGTCTCTGTTACGTTAATTCGTACTCTGACACAAAAGATACCTTTCTATATCAAAGACCCTCATCTGAGGGTCTTTTTTTGCTTTTTCCGCTAAAAAATATTCATACTTTTCTTCTAACACTAAGCAGGGGATATATACTCGTCATATTTCTATTGTCTTAGCAACTCACTTATTTATTGCCTAACTACATATTGAATTATTTAGAATATAGGCTCTCAGTATTTTATATTTAAACCCATTCTTTTTTAGTTTTATTTTTTCTTTCGATCATTTCCTCTTTTTTTTGCAATCAATTATTCCTTACAAATTAACTAACTGGCTTTTATTGCTATTTTCTTGACGTCAAAAATCGTAAAACTCTCAAAATTGATGACGATAGTGTTTAGGCAACGTTATTACAGTGACGTAATAACCAACCTATTCATTAAAAAGTATTTTAAAATCAAGTTGAAGGAATATTTTATGGCACAAGTCATTAATACCAATTACCTGTCACTCGTGACTCAAAATAATTTAAATCGTTCACAAAGTGCATTAGGTAACGCTATCCAACGTTTATCTTCTGGCTTACGTATTAATAGCGCCAAGGATGACGCAGCGGGTCAAGCGATTGCTAACCGTTTTACTTCAAATATTAATGGTTTGACTCAAGCTTCTCGTAATGCGAACGACGGTATTTCAATTGCCCAAACTACAGAAGGGGCATTGAATGAAATTAACAATAACTTACAACGTATTCGTGAGTTAACTGTACAAGCTAAAAACGGTTCTAATTCAGAGTCCGATATTAAATCTATTCAGGATTGTGATTTACACTAGATAATGGGTAATATTAATCTATATTAATCAGCCAGTTAAAAGTGTTAGGTGTGGCTTTTTGCTGGCTTTATTCTTCGAGTGTGTCGAAATTGTGACACGCTCACTGTATTTGGTTAAATGCTCGCCACTTAAATGAGCGTACCTCTTAACCATTTCTAATGTTTCCCATCCTCCCATTTCTTTTAATACCATTAATGGTGTACCGCTTTGAACGTGCCAACTAGCCCATGTGTGTCGTAGGTCGTGAAATCTAAAATCTGTTAGCCTGGTTAATTTCACCGCCCGTTCAAAATCTTCCAATCCAATAGTTCGTTTCCTTTTCCCGGTTCTTGTAAATACATATTCAAAGTCTTTTGGAATATTGCGTAAAATATTTACAGCATCTTCATTTAAGGGAAGAGGGCGACCTCGGTTAGATTTTGAGTTTTCAGGTGTTACTATTGCAACCCCTCTATCTAAGTCAACATTGCTCCAAGTTAGGGATAGCAACTCACCTCGTCTTGCCCCAGTTAATAATGCCAAGCTAACCAAGTCCTTCATCCATTTGAGCTTTAGATTATCAATAAGCTCTATCGCTACCTCCTTTTCGATCCATCTAACCCTAACGGTTGGCTCCCTAAACGATGGGACATGCGGTTTCTCTTTTATCCACCCAGTTTTGTGGGCTAATGAAAACGCCCTCATGATAAATGAGCGATACCTATTTTTGGATGCGTTAGAGAGTTTTCTCTTTGTTTTCGTGCTATACACAGGCAGTGAGTTCGTGATCTCATCACTGGTAATAGTGGATAGTTTTCTTCCCTTGAAAATAGCTAGGAAATACCTTGCATTAGTTTGTGCATTTGCAAAACTTCGATGGCTCTCAGCATTTCTTAGCGCCAAAATCATCATCTCATCGAATGTTCGTTCTGGCGATTTATCTAATTTATCTATCTGCCACAGGTCGTATTTTAATTTATCGTGATACTCCTGAGCTTTCACCTTGTTCGTGGTGCCAGTAGATCTCCTAATTCTTTCTCCACTTGGAGATGTGACATCAATCCAGAACGTATTCCCTCTTTTGTAGATCGGCATTTTGAATTTCTCCTGCCACCGACCACAGCCAGCCGGTAAACATTATTGTCATTAAACTGCGCCTGTTCAAACTTTTTCAGGCTTTCCTTGTTAGCTCGCCATGAACCGCCCACCTTAAACATGTAATATTTTGGTGGGTTTTTATAGATAGTTGATGGTGAGAGTTTTAGCTTCCCTGCAAGCTCTTTCAATGTCATGCAGTCATCTTCCATTCTTCTCTTCCTTTTGCAGATTTCTGATGTATTGGCACATAACATCTTTGGTGTTGTACTTTGTGTGATTTAGAGGCTTAAACTTCGGTGTGTATTTATCGAGGATCTGAGTAGTAAGTTTGTCGTTAGGTATTCCGTGGCTTCTGAGTTCGATTAAGCATTCCTTTGCTATTTGCCTTCGTGCGTTTTCCATTGCTTGTGCATTCATAGTCTTTGCCTTTTATTTCTCATTATTACTCTGAGTGAGTTAGGGCAATTTTCTATTTCAACGTTATAAATTGTATTTTTAATTTTAACTCTGTGATTTATTCGAAATCCTTTCTTGCTTTTATCGTGGATATTTAAGGCTGCATTTATTGCCATCTTTTCTATATCATTAACATCGCCATGAATTCTTATTTCCATAATTCACCTATATTAATTGAATACTTTCTTCCGGTTGATCGCCATATACATCCCAATCACCGTATTTCTCACGAGCGAATAATTCTAGTCGCGGAACATTTCCGTATAATTCCTCTAACCTATGATGGACTTCTTTGGGCTTTTCACTGTGCTCACCTAAACATGAATAAATAATTTGTCGAACACTTGCAGATTGACGAGGTAATCCATTTCCTCTTGTGGCTATTAAACACATTTCGACATTTTGACGAGTATAATTACCGCAATTAATCTTTGTCTCATTGTTTAATATTTCCATAAAGTCAAAGAAATCTTCTGGCGGTTTTTTATTTATTCTATCTCCTGCATTTTTATTTAATTTAACCCATGCGAACCCGAACATGTTTTTAACTTTAAAATCCCATGCTTCGGCTAATTTAATTGCTTCGAGTGCAAAGTTCCCTGTGTACCACATAAACAGCACGGCATTTTTAGAGGAGTGTTTTTCTATTGGTAATCGAGAGAGGGAATATAAGTCGGTGGTGTTGTAATGGTTATCTGCTGCGCCGTTGGAAACTTTGTTATTGTAAGACCAAGGAGGATCGCACAATATCAAGTCATACTTTTTCATTCTCCGCTCCACTATCACCTATATTAAAAGGCAATCCATCTGCTTCCATTGGCTTTATGTGAGTAAACGTACAGGGGATAATTACACCACCGAACTCCTGAGCAAGCATTAACGCCTGCTTTGCCTGAAGAGAGACATATTGCTTAGGTAGAGCTATTTGATACGTAACACCGTCAATTAATACTAACGTCGTCATTGCTTGAACTTGTTTCATTAATTAACTCCCAATATTCACAAGTATTTTTCTTAATAATTCCACCTGCTTCCAAGTGACCAATCACACAACTAACCTGACTCCTTGAATAATCAGGGCTGCATAAGTGATATAGTTCGTCTGTGGTAAGCTGATTACATTGAAGAACTTCTATTATTCTCTCTCTTAATTTATCCATTCTCTCATCACCTCTCCACAAACAATTTCAACATCCCTCACTGACATTAAATATTCATCACGTTTATTGCATTCCGATTGCGTGTATATATCTTCCGTTACAGGCACAGCAGAACCCTGTATTAGCATGAGTAATACATATCCAATTATTTGGATGGTTATTTATCTAGGCGGTAGAGTGGAATTACTTTAAATGGTGAACCATGAGATTGAAAATGAATATCTATATTTTCAGATGTAACAGCATCAGTGGTGAATTGCATTTTATCATCATGAAATACAGGGTACATCCAAGCAACGGGCTCCAAGTTATTAATTAAACTCTCGCGTGATGCTTGCCACGATAGCCATGCTAGATTTGTTTGATGGCTACTGTATTGCTGGTCTTCGCGTTTAGTCATTGGGAAATTAGTTCTATGTAAATCGAAACCAGTTTCTTTTTTAATAAAGGATTCAAATTGCTGCCTTGATTTGTCCATCACTCCACCTTTTTAAACTCAATAACCCATACCCAAGGGTTATCTTCATACTTATAGTTAATAGGTGACACTGAATTCCAAAGATTACGAAACCAACAAAACGGATCCATACTACCGCCAGTTAATTCACGTTCTAAAGGGTATCCTTCAGCTTTAAAATCAATATCGTCAGCATTTTTTAAACGCGCCACACGAACATCGGTTATTTCTAACGTAATGCGTGAAGCCCAGCGAGGCATATGTATTGATGGTCGCCATGCTCCTTCGTATTTTCGGTTATCAGTATGAGGTTTCCAGTCAGCATCATCAGGGATTGACCATAGACCATAATCACCGTCTTTTTTCTCACAAGAGGCTTTATAAATTATTGCCGCTTGTTCTTCACCAGCTTTAAGAGTATTGTCATTCCAATCGACACAAACCCCATCTTCGTTACCAAGTAATGCAAAAGTTTCACGAACCCAAAGGCGATCGCCAACCTTGCCAAGAGGGCAGGTAAACCAACCGCTAGTATCGTTATGTAAATCGCCAGCCCATCTGAAATTAAGATCATCTTGTTGTACGGAAATAGTTTCTTCTGGTAGTGTGCAAGGCTGGTTGTTCATTACTCTACGAGTTTGAGTTTTACGCTCATCTAAAATAGCGCGCACCATTTCTGCATTAAAAATAATTCCTCGCTCTTTCATATTCATTCCACCTTATTTGCTGAAAATATTGGGTCAAACTCACGTTCAACTTCAAACGTGCCAAGATATTGGTCGTCAATCCATAACATGAATAACAACGGCCATCTATCTTCCCATCCATCACAGTCATGGTGATAATATCCAGCGCATTCTTCAATGCATGAATCTAGGTCATCATCAGCACTAAAATTATGGTCATCTGGTAATTCATATCGGAGGTTATTAGTAATTTCTGATGGGTTTTCGTCTTTACTTCTTGCTATATAAAACTGAACTATTGCCATTATTCATTCCTCTTCATTGCATCCCTGCGATGAGTTCCTGTAATTAAACGTACGGCTTAATATCAAATTGCTTGAACCATTCTTTTATTTCTTCGTATTCATCATCGCTAATTTCATTTTCTTCTAGCCATTCTTCAAATGAATCTCTGGCGGCATCTTTAGTTAAGTAATAAATAAAATTTTGCAATTTGTTTGGTGTTTTCATGGTTATATCCTTTGGTTAAACGGGTAAGGTGGTCAAAAAGGGATGTCGTCTGAGAAATCCATTGGTGGCTCAGGATATTGTGTAGTTTGCTGTTTGGGCTGTTGTGGCTGACACCACCCTTGAGTTTGTTGCGGTTTCTGGCTTCCTGCCTGATTACCACCGTTACTTCCTAGCATTTGCATCGTTCCGCCGATATTAACCACCACTTCCGTTGTGTATCGGTCTTGCCCGCTTTGGTCTTGCCATTTTCTGGTTTGTAGAGAACCTTCTATGTATACCTGACTTCCTTTTCTAAGGTATTCGCCTGCAATTTCGGCTAATTTTCCGAAGATGCATACTCGATGCCACTCGGTTTTCTCCTTCATCTCACCAGTTTGCTTATCACGCCACGATTCCGATGTAGCTAGTGTGAGATTTGCTACTGCGCCACCACTAGGCATATAACGGATTTCAGGGTCTTGCCCCAAGTTACCAATGAGAATTACCTTGTTTACTCCTTTACTTGCCATATACACTCCATTGATTGCCAAATTGAATGCCTAACTTGTTTAATCCCTGATCCATCACCTCAATGAACTCAGGTACTAACTCGTCAAATTCTTTCATCATTTTTTCGTCACGCTCAACAGGGAAATATGCGATTTCTTTCCCAGCTGGCATTCGTGGGTCAAAATTTGCAAAGTGCCAGATATCCTTACCTGTAACCCACATGGAATATTGAACTTGAGCCACATATTCCTTTTTCATTGCATCGATTCCATTCAATGCTAAGTCTATAAATACGTCCGTGTTATTAGGGCATTTAAGCTCTAATCCAGAGCCATCACTGCAAATGCCGTCTGGTGAACAAGCTATCCGTAGTTGCTCATCTTTAAATATTATTGGCACTTCCTTTGCCGTTAATCCGGTGTAAAACTCGAATGTCATCCTTGCTTCTAATTCGTAGTTTTTACCCCATTCCAGCGTCCTTGCTGATACTTCCTTGTAAACTCCCGTACAGACTTCACCAATAAGGGTATTTAAATATGTTTTCTTTGTGTCTGACCATTTTGTTCCTGATCTTGGCTTAGAGATAACCTTCCATGCATCAGAGGCGGTTACAACCCCGAGCCTGATAGACATCCATTCCTCGCTTCCTTGCTCTACTTTGGTTAAATCGATGCCTGTTTTGCTTAGAATGATGTCATTACTAATCATTTCCCTTCTGCCTTTTTCCTTAGCATGTCGATAATGGTATTGGCTTCAAATGCAGTTAATTGATCTGGATGTGATATTTGATGATTGAATTTTTTACTAATGAATGTGAAAAAAGCATCACTCCATTCGCCGTTAACTTTAAGCATCAAGTCCGTGATAGCCTTTAATTGATCCTCACTTGCTGGCGTTATGTCCTTTGCTTTACTTTCAGGCACATCAAAATAATTTCCTTCACCTGCCTCGGTATTCACATAATCAATGGCCTGATCTAACCTTTCACGACGAGGCCAGTATTTACTCGCTCTTTTCACAATTGTTTTACGAGCCATCTCATCCCACCATGTTTTCCATGGGCCATTTCTTGACTTGCTAGTAGCCTCAACAGCTTTTATCTCATCCAATCTCATCTCTTCAGTGAGATAGTCGCCACTTGCTGTTTTTACTGTGCAATAACCACCAATAACACTACCTCTATCACTGAATGCGTTATATTTGTGGGTTGGAGGGGTGTCTAGACCATTAGATTCATAAACGTCATTCTCATGTACTAATTTACATTGTCCCCATTCTATAGCTTGAGTGGCTTGAGCTAAGTGCATAAGCCCCATATAGCTGATATCAAGGCACACAAAACCCTTTCTTGGCACTAAATACGCTAGTTTACTTGCTGGATTCAATGTAATCCCAATAGCCGCCACGTTAATAATGGCGTTCTGGGCGCTAGCGGGGTTTTCCATAGCCACCTTTGCTAGCTCGTCATTACGTTGGAATGCCTGAATTGCGAACTGGCTTTCCTTAGCCCATGTGATTGTTTGGTCTGTTAGTGCGTTACAAAACAATGGCTCTTGCTGTTGCACAAACTCAATAATTGACGTGCTCACAATATCTCCTTATCTATCCCAATCTGAATCGCTGTTTTGATTCCATTTAAAACCGCATCCAGTGCCTGAGGGCTAATTTCAAATACTGGATTTAACTTCCTTGCTAAATCCATGCATAACAGTTCTTCGGGTAGGCCATCCATAACCTCATCAACTGATATTTTCTCTTCCTGAGAATTAACAAACGCTTCTCGTTCCATTTGGCGTTCGTACCAGTCGTTTCTGAGTCCGCAGGTGTTGGTAATCACGCAACCCTCCTTAGCTTAGAAACTCGTAATATCCTGTTAATAAAGTCTTCCTTGCCTATCGCATTGATAATCCTTTCAAGCGATTCGTCGTCACAATCGAGTACATATTCCATTGCCTCTACTGGGTCGATTTCCGTTAATTTAGCCAACTCACTGAAACTTCCTGTTTCAATACTGAGCTGGCTACTTTCGTCAAATTCCATGACTGTTTTTCCGTCTACTACCCGAGTTCCGTTCGAGTAGCTGAAGGATATTTTTTGCATAATCACCTCAACTTACAAATGTCGGTATTACGCCAACGGTTGTCACAATGACCACAGCTAAACTGAATAACCATGGGCTTGTACGTTTATTTTTACGTGCTTGAGGCGTAGTGATACGCACCGCCATGCAATCACGCATAGCGCTGTAATAGTTAGTTTTCATTGTTACCTCGCTAGGTGAGCGATAGGGTGGTTATCTGGTGTTGGTGCGGTGGGTTAGTATTGAATTTTTACGTTTGATACTAGGTTTTTAGCGATAGCGATAATGCAATTCTTGGCGCACTCTTCTGGAATGCCAGCATCAATTAAATCTTGCATGGCTTGATTGTTAATTGCTTTCTGATGTTCCTTATCTGCCTGACGTTTTGCCTCTTCCTGACGCTGACGTTCTTCTTCTGCTAATCGCGCTTGTTCTGCTTCTTGTACTTTCTTGCGTTCAGCTTCGATAGCTAATTGCTTCTCACGTTCAGCTCTCTCCTGAGCTTCTTTAGCATCACGTTCAGCCTTTTCCTTGGCTTCTTTTGCTGCTTGCTCTGCACGTTGAATAGCTTCCTGCTTTTCACGCTCAGCGCGTTCGGCAGCTTCTTTTGCTTCACGTTCACGTTTAGCTGCTGCTTCAATTTCTTGCTGTGCTTTACGTTCAGCTTCGAGTCTTGCTTGTTCCGCAGCTTGTCGTTTCATTTCTTCTTCACGAGCAATGCGCTGGCGTTCTTCTTCGGCTTTGCGCAAATCAAACAACTCGTTCATTTGCAGAGCTTCTTCATGATCCACTTCGATTTGCTTCTTAAGTGCTTCAGCTTCTTCGCGAGCTTTTTCTTGCGCTTCCCACTCTGTTAGTGGCTTGCGAATATCTGTACTTAATGCATCTAGTTCGTCACGAAATAACTTACGACTAGCATCAACTTTTTTTGGCAGCTCTTTTAACTTATCGACAACTGCTTTACCTTCCTTGTCGATATACGTTTTTGTTTGAGCAACTTTGTACGCCAGAGATGCAAAAGCCTTTCGGTTTTTAGCTACTGAGAAATCACTATCGAGTTCTTTACGCTCTTCTTCTGCAAGAGACTTAATGCGCTCTAGCATCTGATTTACTCTTTCTGGCGCTGTAAATAAATCTAGCGCCGTCGCTTGTTCAATTACGACTAATTCATTTGCCATTTCCTATGTTCCTTATGTGCGTATTCCTCACTATTAATAGCGATATGAATGATTAAGTGGTGGGTTACTGCTGGCTATTTGATGTATTTAGCTTGTTGGCGGGCAAACTTCTTTGTGTGACCTTTAGCAATTAGGCGCTTAACTTGATAATCACGATTGAGCTTTTTAGCTTCTTTTGTATTATCAGGCTTAACTCCGCCATTATATTTTTCGTTCATATCACCCCCTAGCCTTTAACATTGCATCTGCCATGACATAGGCTTGTTTTGCGTACACATCAAAATCGCCTTTGCATTCTTCAAATACAACAGAGCCATTTAACGAACCGATGATTGATGACATACATTTAGAAGCGAAATAATCTCGCAATGTCATACCTTCCTGCGCTACAAATTGCATATCTTGATGCCATTTCGCTGGAAAAGCCGCTCCACCCGTTTTATCTGACATACTCCCTCCGTTATTAACTAAATACGATGCTAGTCTTTAGTAACTGCGTAGCCTTGACACTCTAAGTGACTGATAATGTCATCATTATCTATCTCATTAAGTAGCTCACCTACTGGATATTCGTTAACAATATCATTTGCGCCAACCGAGCCATCAAGATAGGTATCTTTTAGCTTTACCAGCACTTTATTTGTGTTGTCAGGTTCAATTGATACATTTCCTGCATATAACTCAATATCCATCTCTATCTCCTATCTATTAATCACCAAGCCATTCAAGATATTGCATTTCTTGAATAACTTGCTCGTCTGTTGGCTCTCGGTTCTCTTTATTGCATTCCTTGCAATTAGTTGCCGCGACTGGCTGACCCATGCAGCCACATTCACGACCAGAACAACAGGTAATAAACTCAATGCCGTCTTGGCAATTCTTGTTGCTACATTTCATTGCAGCTCCTATCTATTAATCAACTCACCACAGCCCACAGAATGGACTGTAATTAGTTAACTAGCGGATAAATGTTCGCGCGCTTTTTGATTTAATTCGTTAAATACGTCGCGGAATATTGGATATTCCTCTTTTGATACTTTATTTAAATACCGATGAGCTATAGCACCTGTTTTCTCATCAAGTACAATCCGCCCACCGCTCACTCCATTAACAAAAAAGAACCGAGGGAATCTTCTCCATTGCGTTATCATTCCATCTTTAATTGCATTAGAAATATAGAGCGGTAAATCGACCGATTCAGACATTGCTATCTTATTTTCTTCTCGCTCGATAGCGTCTTTAGTTACTTGAATGCTTAACTCCAAGCTTCTTAGTGCCTCACTTTGCTTTTCCCATTTGTTAAGTGTTGCTCGGCCATTTCGCTTATCGTTCAGTGGTTGCCCATTAGCTTGCTTTACTGTGTCGAAGTGATTCTGTAAGCGCTCGTTAAATAGCGCTTCTTTTTTAGCTAACGACGCCTTTAATATTTCAAGTCGCTTACTCATACTACCCTCTCGCCGTAACCCCGAACTCACGGCTCGGCTGTTTTTTCAGTTTTAATGTCTTACGTGTGTCTGGTGTTGATTTGAGACTTAACACCAAACTTGCCAGCACATCTGTTTCATCGACTGGCTTAATGATTGAATCCCAAATTTCCTCAATAGTGCGACCGCGATTAGCTTCTTCTAAAGCTTTACGAGCCATTAATTCACCTCTAGCTGCATAACGACGCATCTTTGAATTTGTCTTACCAGTGCGCGGTAAGTAAGTAATTTTAGCCATAATTTACCCTCGGTTAGTAAGTATTGGTGATGCGGTCATTGGCTATCAGTCTCGAACTGTCTTGTCAGCCTTGCTTGCATCCTCTGCAATAACTTCACCTTATTTGTTGGTCACCTTCCTAAGTTAATGATCAACAGCGTTGTTATTACTCGACGGACTCACACCGTCTGACATTGGTTTTGCTTGCATCTGGTTCAGCGTAACCGCATCCCAATACTCACTTGGAGTTTTGAAACTTTCCCACAATGGCGGGAGTTAATTTGTAAAAGAGCGAACATCCTGTTTATCTATGGCTCCTTGCCTTCGATGTGATTAACTATACAAGCATTGCTTTATTAAAACAAGTATAACTTGTGTTTAAACTTGATTTAATCTTTATTTAAACAATAAATGCTTGTTTTTATTTGTGTTATTTTTTGTAAAAATTTTAAATTTTTTATTCTTTTGGCAGGTTTTGTGATTTGCGGACATAAAAAATCCCTCATTAAAGAGGGATCTGTGGTGGGGAAAATGATAGGTGGTTAGTTTTTACTTGATGTTATTTCTGCGAAATCCAGTAGCGCTTTCTGGCAATCGTTGGTCATATCAACTAAGGTGCTGTTTTTCTTTTTTGCCTCATTGCTCATGAATTTATCTATAAACTCATCCCCATCTGGAACATTATTTTCTTGCTGAAATTTATATAAAGAAGAGTAAGCGTTGCACTCAGATGCTTTCATGATTGTAGTTATCAATTTGAAGTCATCTTCATTGGTGAGATCAATCTTATTAGTAGCGTGAGCAGATATTGAAGCAACCGTAATTAGCAATAAAGCTATATTTTTCATTTTGCTACCACCTGATAATTGAATAAATTTCTATCCATGAAATTTGTATTTTATAGATTGGCTAACTAAAACTTTGGCGTGAATGTAGAGACCATTGATACTGTCCTCTTCCAAATACCAAGTTTCATATCTTGCGTTATCAGATATAACAGCCAGCCTCTTATATTGCTTTTGAAGCCTTTTTATATATAGCTGATTATCTAAAACAAAGACATAAATTCCATCACCATCAAAAAAGTTAGTGGTGATATCTACGAATATTTGATCTCTAGGCTCAAATGTTCCAGCCATAGAGTCACCTTTAACAGTGATCATCTTGATTGTGGATGCAGATCTACCACCAAACAGTCTTTTTGCTTCATCCGCTGAATACTCAATAGCTGTTATTGTTTCAATGAAATCATCAAGAACCATCACACCAGGTCCTGCACTAGCTTGGATATCCAGCATCTCCACCTTGTAGTTATTTTTATCTGAAATTTCACCATCTTGCTTTATTTGAATACTACTGACTTTGTTTTTTTCATCAATGTCAGTTATTCCGAATAATAACCAATTGGTATCAACTTCAAGTATTTCAGCAATTTTAATAACTCTGTTTTTTCTTGGCTCAGTACTGGTCTCCCACTGCTGCACTGATTGTGGTGATACGCCTACCAATTCAGCTAACTCAGCTTGGGTCATGTTTTTTGCAAGTCTAGCTTGCTTGATTCTTTCGCGCATAGTTTTCATTCGCTCAATATACAAGTTGCACTTTTATTTTTCCAACAAGCAATGCTTGCTTAAATAAAGCAATTCTTGTATTCTTCTTGTTGTTAATCAGTTAAAGGAATATCTTTATGAATGCATTGGAAACAACAATTAAAAAAGCAGGTGGAATTCCAGCCTTAGCTAAGAAGCTAAAGATTAGCGATCAGGCCATTAGACAATGGGAGCACAAAGGTCGCATTCCTCCTGCAAGATACGCTCAAATCAACGAACTATTCGGAATACCATTTGAGCATTTAGTAAAAGATAAAAATTAGTTTCACCCGCTCTTTTAACAATCTAGGTTCCGCCACTGTGGAACATATCAACAATCCGCTCATATGGAATGAGCCACGGATCATTACTGCTGTTCCCAATATGGGAAGTAATCTAAGAAGGAATTTAAACTATGGAATTATCAAACGAACGCAAATTTCGAGAAATCGAATCAAAAATCATGAAAGGGATACTTGTTACTGGCGCTAGAGAAGTAGCGAAAAGAACGGGTATTCACGAATCACAAATATCTCGCTGGCAATCTCAACAATCTAAAACGCAATTAAGCTTCATACAACGTTGTGCAAGGCTTTTAGTTGCTATTGGGTATGAGACACCAGACGACACAGTGATACTGCAAGGTGATGAGGCTAGAGCGTTAATTCAAATGCTTGAACATGTCAAAGCACCAAAAAGAAAAGCCCCAGCGGTAACTGAGGCTTCTCAACAAATGGACTTAACCATTTAACGTACAACAAATACTGTATCAATAACCAGTATTAAAGGGAAGCTGATTTTGAGCTTTCCTTTTGCTGATACAGCTAATTAATGGAGTAATTATATATGAATTCTGTTTACTTAACAAACAGATATGGAGGTCGTGGTGAACACAGCTAAATTCTACGATCTTGGTGTTGCAAGACAACAAAGGAGCAACAGGGTGGAAAACCAGAAACTAGGTTTCATCCCGTTGTACAGGAGCATAAAAAATAAGTCATGGGCTAAAGATGTTTATCTTAGAGCACTGTGGGAAAACTTATTGTTAGAAGCTCAGAGCGAGCCATACACAGCTAATTACAAAGGGCATGTATGGCATTTAAAGGCTGGTCAACTGGTTACCACTCCAGCCAATCTAGGGCTAAACCTGTGCGACAGGAACGGCAAGCCAACCAGTAGAGATACGGTTAATCGAATGCTGGCTGTTTTTGTTCGTGAGGGGATGATTTCAATCGAAGGAGAGAAGCATAAAGGCACGGTGATAACCATCACAAATCACAGTGATTATGCTCAAAATTTAGTCAATGTACCCGCACATAAGTACGCACATAACAACGCACATGATGAAGCCAGTATTCATGCGCCTTTAGATGACATGCCCACACATAACAACGCACATGAACCCGCACATCATGAACAATATATATTTAATAATAAATTATTAAATGATCGTCCGAGAAAAAAATCTTCTGTGCCTCGCAAGGTAAAACCTGATGCTGTTGTGAGTTCAGAGAAAGGGGATAAATGGGGTAATGCTGAAGACCTAAAAGCCGCTCAATGGATTTACGAGAAAGTATTAATTGTAAGCCCTACGGCTAAAGAGCCTAACTGGTCAACATGGGCTAACGATATTCGTCTGATGAGACAGTTAGACGGACATTCCCACCAAGATATTTGCAGAATGTTTAAATGGGCTAATCGTGACTCGTTCTGGTGTAGCAACGTGTTATCTCCCGCAAAACTACGTGAGAAGTGGGACACTCTGGTTATCCAAAGTCAGCAGCCTAATCGTAAACCAGCAATTAGTAACCAAATCTCACAGAAGCCCAAGATAGACTTTGATGACACAAAATGGATGGAGGGAGTTGATATATGAAATCACTTGTTACTGCCATTCAGCAACGGGATGGTAGAGCATTACAGGCAATGAGCAATTCAGCGCCATTACAGCAAGCACAGCCAGTCAGAGAGCATACCGCGCAAGTATTCAATGAGTTATTCAAACAACTTCGAGCAACATTCCCAGCGTCAATGGCGAACTTCAAAGATCAGGAGGATTTAAACGAGTTTAAACGCCAGTGGACAAAAGCATTTGCTGAAAACAATATCCGCACGATAGATCAAATTAACGCAGGGATGAAAATTGCCAGACAGCAAGAAAATCCGTTTCTTCCAGCTCCTGGTCAATTTATTCAATGGTGCAAACAAGGTGAATCTCTAGCAGTTGGATTACCTAATGAGGAGAAGCTTTACGAAATCTATCGGGAATACTGCAAAATGCGTGGCTGGCGTGAAATGAAATGGCCTTCAAATGCTTGCTACTGGATGGTTACCAAAATTTACTCTGAGATGCGAAGTAAAAGCCTGACGGATAGCGAGGTTAAGAAGCTTTGCGCCAAGGAGTTACGAGCTATGACTGCAAGAATCAAATCAGGCGAAACTATTCCAGCGCCAGTTCTTCAAGTCGAACACAAGATAACACCAACAAGCCGCAATAAATCACTATCAATAATCGCCAATTTGAAGCAAAAGCATGGCTTCAGATAGCTAAAAGGAATTTTAAAATGAGCAAATACAGATTTGGTAAACCTTACGTTAGATGTTTACGTCCTGATGATGTTCCTGAATCAGAGCAAGCAGAGTGGGCTATCCGTTATATAAACAACCCAAACCGACATCTATCAACCACTAAGGCTTATGCGGTTTGCATGCATGGGTTTAAAGGTGTTTTCCAGATATCTCTATGCAAGAGATCGCTAATGAGATTAGTAAAAATGGCACTGAGTGATGATTAACACGCAAGAGGATTTTTAGATGAGTGCAGATAACAATGTTATTCAATTTAAAGCGCCTAGTGATGCCACTCCCTCAATTGATATAGAGGTTAAGGGAAGAAAGAACAGACAGCAAACGCAATGTAAGCATCATTCACTAGTTGTTGATGAAGAAAGCAGAGCGGTCGAATGCAATGATTGTGGCTGTGTTGTTGATGCTTTCGATGTCTTGCTGGCTAGGGCGAACAATGGCGAGTCAGTAGTTCAACAGATAAGTCAGTTATTAGAACAGCGTGATGAGCTGCGTAAATCAGTTGATGGACTTTTGAGGGAAGAAAAGAACACTAAAGCCAGACTTCGCAGTGCTAGAACTGACCTTTTATTTATTGAAAATAAGAAGTTGCAGCATGAGGGTAAGGTTGGATGAAACAGGTAATTAAGAGAGGTTTTTAGTGATGAAAGGAACAACGTTAAGAGAGTTGAATAGATCATACCGTCGTCAAGCTAGGTTTATCGCTGGTCGATATATTCATGCCAATTTTAGATATTTAACAGACAAAACAGACTCAATATTTTTTGAGCTTGAGGTGGTAGCCGATAAACATAGACCACGCGGAAAAGCATATTTACGATTAATGGAAATTGAGAATTTAACCAACACCATGAAGTTTAAAGCGTTGCAAGAAAAAATTCGCCAACGGGAGGCATCTAATGCAAGGAACTAATTGGACAGATAGAAAATGTCATTTCTGCGAATCAGAAAAATTGGAAATCATGCAGGTATTTCATAATACATTTGTTCGTTGCCGGAGATGCGGAGCAAGAGGGCCGGTTGCAATTACTGATGAATCGGCGATTACTTTGTGGTTAGGGGTAGTAAGAATACCAGAGGGTGAATGATGAACCTGTTAATTCACTTATTTCATGGTAGATGGGTACTGATTAAATGGTGCAAAAATAATAAGCCAAGCCGTGATTTGGCGGAAAATATCATTAAGCACTACGACTTGAGTGGTTGGGTGGCTAAAGACGTTAAGCGCATATGTAACAGGAGAGCTAACAGTGAGTGATAAGAAAAGAAGCCCACTCGCAGAATTCATTGAGAGTTACAAGGGAAACCCTATAGCCACGGTTGTTGTACTCATTCTCTTGCCCGTACTATTTATGCTATCAATGATTAGAAAGTTGCTGATATTGAATATGAAATTAGCCAACTACATGTTTGACCGATATGACACAGGAATAAAATTAATCGGAGTTGCATTGTTGAAAATGAGGAAGTTCGATAGAAAAAAATAGGAGGCTAACTTGGAAGCAGATTTCCTCTTCCACGAATCAACCAAAAATACCGCATGGCAACACCTCAAAGAAGTTCTAGCAACAAACCAACCTCACCGAATCATTATTAAGCCTTGGAAAAACAAGCGTTCACTATCTCAGAATTCCACTTTTCATTTGTGGTGCTCAGAGATAAGTAAATACCTATGTAAGAACAACGCCAATTACACACCAGAAACCGTTAAGGAAATGCTTAAGCATACATTCCTAGGTTATGAGGTGGTCGATATGGTTGACGTTACTACACAGCTTACAGAGCGCGTAAGAACACTTCGGAAAACATCAAAACTTGATACAGGTGAAATGTTCCACTTTATGGAGCAGGTCGAACGCTGGCGGTAGGTATAAATTGTTTCGTGACGATACCTGATAACAGTGAATATATGAAATTGAAAAGGGAACAAAATGAGTAAATACGATAGATCATGCAAAGGCGTAACAATCGATGTGTATGACGTTTTAAAAGCCTTTGAGGTAACTAACCCAGCATTAAGCATTTAATTAAAAAAGCTCTCTGCGCTGGATTGAGAGGGCATAAAGACAAAGAACAAGATTTATGTGAAGTGCTGGCATCGGCAAGACGGGCTATTGAGTTGGAGGCTGGAAGCAATGGCTAAGAGAAATAACGCATTAGAGAACATGAAAAAGTGGATGGAGGTCATCCCTCAATGTTTGCAAACAGAAAGCCAGAAAACATTTGAAGATGAAGTCGTTAGTCTTGAGTTGGAAATGACTAAAAAGGAGTTTGTGAAAAGAGGTTTTCTACCTCCTGAATTTAAAAGTGAAAGCGAAAAGCGTAGCTGGTTAGAGGCAGTGGTTGAACTGGAGCGCATCGATAAAAAATTAAATCGAGCGCAAAAAGAGGTAGAGCGTTTAGAAGAAAGTCGCCGTGAGCACATTAACCGCTACAACTTAAACAGGAAGCGATCATGACTGAAGAACAATACAGGACTTATGCACAAGTGATAGTGGTTGGTCGTGAATTCATCTCATTTAATCACAACACTATTTCAGCGGTAACAGGTTTAACGCCGGCAAGGGTAGGGACAATTCTAAGAAAGCTACTTGCATTTAAGTGTGTAGAGCATGTTGAAACAAAGATCCGTAAACGTACTCGCCCAATCAATAACTACGCAGTAACAGACGATGCTATTACTCGATTGAGAAATCAGTTTGAAAAAGAGCGACTGGCTAATCTTCCGCTTTTCCCAAAAGTTAAAAAGGTTGAAGCAAAGAAGCCTAGAAAAGTGCTGGATGATTTTATGTGTGGTTTGTCATTTGTCGATAAAGCCAACGTATCAGGCATGGGTAATCCGATGTTGATGAAGTTTGATTCATTATTGAGTGGGGTGAGGGTGTGAAAACCAAGTCAACAAAAATGGAACTGGTTAAGTTTGAAAGAAACGAAAATCTATTTCTTAAGGAATATAACGTTACTCACAATAGTGCGACTACAAAGTTAGAGCAGAAAATATCTATTGCCAGAGATAACTTTGGAAAGTTTGAGGTAGATATTGAAATGGATGGATTCCCTCGCATTAGTGATGAAACCGAAGCGCTACTCAAATACGGAGAGTGGCTAGAGCGACTAGGTATTGCCATTAAACGTGAAGCTAAACGCGCGGTAAAGCGAGGCGTTCAATGAACTGCGTGTCATGCAATAGACAGCTAACAGATGATGAAATTTACGTGTGTGCTCAGTGTGCTGATGAATACGCTCATTTGGAAGTGATGGATAAAGTCAAAGGAGAGGGAGATGCCGAGGTATCGCAGTAAATATAAACACAAACATAAACACTCAAAGAAACCGCAAAAGGAGTTTGAACCAATGTTTAATGCCAATTTATTACGCTATGGAAAATTTGTCGCAATATGGTTTATCGCCATGTTAATTCTTGGAGTTATTTTGGGGTGATGTATGCAAAGTTTAAGGCGACGGCGCTGTAAAATATGCCGAGAGTGGTTTCACCCTAAATACAGTAACATTTGGTGGTGTTGCCCAGAACACGGAGCAGAACTGGCAATAAGGCGAATAAACAAGGAAAAAGAAAAAGTATTAGCGAAACGTAAAAAGGAGCAAAGAGCAAAGGAAGTTAAAGCAAAAGATAAACTCAAAGCCCGCAAGTTAGCAGTAAAACCCCTCTCATATTTCACCAAACAAGCACAAACCGCATTCAACGCATTTATCAGAGAAAGAGACAAGGATGAGCCTTGCATCTCGTGTGGTCGTTTTCACGAAGGTCAGTATCACGCAGGACACTATCGAACCACAGGAGCAAATCCTGAGCTTAGGTTCGATGAAGATAACTGCCATAAGCAATGCGCACCATGCAATAACCATCTATCGGGAAATATCGAAAACTACACACCTCGACTAATAGAAAAAATAGGTCAGGAACGTTTCGATCGGCTGATGGGTTCTCATGAATTGCCAAAGTGGAAACGCGAGGATTATGAGCGGATACGTGATCACTACCGAGCCAAATTAAAGGAGCTGAAAGATGTTCACTGACTTAATCGCAGCTATTGAAGAAGCCAGGTATTTAAAATCTCAATCTGGTGGTCGGGTTAACTTCTGTGTAATCCAAATTGCTGAATGCATGGAAGTATTATGCGGGCTGATGGATGGCGTCAGGGTTTTATATACAACTGCAAAGGATGATTATCACACAGTATTACCGGAGGCGAGATGAACCTAGAAAGCGCTGTTAAATATCACTTCGCTAAAACCACATCAATATCAGATGCGCCTAGCTCAACATCGCCAGATAGATTAACCGGCACTGATGTCATGGGTGCTTTTGGCATGTGTCAGAGTAAAGAGTCATTCGGCTATTCAGCATTCTTGGGGAAGATGGGAATAAGCCGAAATGACAGAGATAAAGCGATACAACTTTTAACTCGGCATGCATTGAATCATTGCGATAAGGTTCCAGCCTTACGCAAGCTCGATATGAATGTTAAGCGAAAGGTAATGCAAATACTCGCAAAATTCGCTTATGCAGATTATTGCAGGTCGGCATCAAGTGTTACTGAGTGCGTAAAGTGCAATGGATCAGGCTTTAAGATAAAGGCGGTTAAGGTTAAAAAAGTCTTTGGTAAAGAAGTTCGCATTATTGATGACACTGAGTCATGCGCTTGCGATAAGTGTAATGGTAAAGGTTATGTTTCTTGTGCGTGCAATGACTGCAAAGGGCGCGGTATGGCAATAGATAAGGAAACGTTAATGTTAACCGGTGAAGCTGTCAGTATGCCTTGTAAGCGTTGCTCTGGTCGTGGCTATGAGCGAATACCTGCATCAAAGGCTTTTCAATCCGTATCTCATTTAGGGATTACGATTAATCAATGGAAGCGTTCAGTTAGTAAATTTTATGAGTCATTAGCGGTTGAGTGTGAAAAAGGAGAAAGTAACGCAGATTACATACTAAAAAAGGTAACAAATTAAAAACGAATACTTCTAACGAATGAATTGACTTTTGCACTTTTCTGTGTAAATATCGTTCTAACGATGGGTTATTGCCATTTCGTTAACGTTAAAAGAATTCAAGACCTCGCTTCGGCGGGGTTTTTTGTTATCTATTGTCTTTTACTGATGACAGATATAGAATTAATTTGCGAAGATTAAGGATTATGGTGGGTCGATCCCATTGTTATCTAAAGAGGCTCTCAGGTATCTAATTTGGGAGCTTTTTTGTTATCTGCAACCTGTAAATAATTCTTACAAGTTCACATGTTCGGTTATTCCGAACAACTCATTTTGAAGATCGCTTAGGCGGTCTTTTTTCGTATATGCCGACCACAGAATCAATCACAACACCTCACATTCACACAAGAGCTGTGAGTCGGCGTTCTATTAACTAATCAGGACTACATATATGCAAGAGCCGTTAACAGGCACAGCAACCGCCTCGTTAGCGGGTGTCTCTATTGTAGGTCTCTATTCAGGTATGGACGCAGGCGTTGTTATCGGTGCGTTCGCAGGGGCGGTGATATTTGTATTGTCTGCTCATGATATCCGGCTTTTAAAACGATGGGCGTATTTCACGGTTGCATTTGCGATCGGGATATTAGGCGCTGATTTTATGTCGTCGTTATTGGGTGGCATTGTCGGAGATAGAGAAGTCGATCGCTCTGTTGGTGCAATGTTCTCATCAGCTGGTTTAGTTGGTGTTTTGGTAACAATATCTAAACCCGGTGCGCTTACGGACAGTATCAACAACGTTATTAATAACCTGATAGATAAATTCAGAGGAGGTGGAAGATGACCATCTCAATGTTTTGGATTTACGTCAATTTTTTCTCATGCTTATTCGCTGTTATTCGTCTTGTTAACTATGAGCGTAACGGTGCTAAATACAAATTCTTTCCGTCACTTATAGCATGGGTTCTCATTGTTATGCTTGGTTCTATCCCACTGCGAATATTAACGAATGACTACGCGCATGCAGATCCATTTGAAGTCGGAATCAATATCACGCTATGCGCGCTAATAATTCTTAGTCGTGGGAATGTGATGCAAATATTTAGAGGGGTTAGTAAAAATGACACTCGGTGAGAAACAACGCAAGTTCACTCGCATGATTGCGGACTTAATTATTTTTGCCTACGACAACGGATATGAGCTGACATTCTCGGAAGCATACCGAACGCCAGAACAGGCACAGTTAAATGCCAAGTCAGGTGCAGGTATTAAAAACAGCTTACACACCCAACGCCTAGCTGTGGATTTCAACCTATTTAAAGACGGTAAATACCTAACAGCTTCCAGTGATCATAAATTGCTTGGCGAATATTGGGAATCTATCGGCGGTACGTGGGGCGGTCGATTCAATGACGGCAATCACTACTCGTTAGAGCACAACGGCGTTAAGTGATATGAATACGCTAACTAAGGTATTAGCTGGACTACTGGCAATATCAGCATTCTGGTTATGGTGGGTAATAGATGATTACGACAAACTGAGCAAAGACTACAACACAGCAACCAATCAGTTATCTCGCCAGCAATCAATCACAGAAAACGCCAATCGAACATTCAGGATTATCAACAATGTCTCATCACTTAATAGCGAAGAGCGGAATAGGTCAGCCGTGGATTCTGAAAAAGTTAAAACGGTTATCAAAACTGTTCTTGTCAATAATGATTGCGCCAATACTACTATTCCTAGTGACGCTCTTATCAGGATGCACGACTATTCAGAAAGAATACGTGCCAGTGGAACA
>JAEYFY010000006.1 GCA_023454395.1 Pseudomonadota bacterium | reverse complement strand
AATGGCAAGAATTAAGGTAAACCAGGATTTTAATTTATTCATTCTGTATCGTTATACGTTAAATCGAAAGACCTTTAGCTTCTTCAAGCCGACCTTGCGCTAAAAGGATTAAATCACACAATTCTCGTACTGCACCACGCCCTCCCGCAATGCGGGTTACATAATTAGCATGAGGTGTAAGTAATGGATGAGCATCAGCCACGGCAACGGAAAGCCCTACTTTTTCCATTACAGGTAAATCAATCAGGTCGTCACCAATATAGGCTGTTTGTTCAGGTTTAAGGTTTAGTGTATCTAACAGTTGTTGATACGCCAAAAGCTTATTATGCTGACCTTGGTAAAGATATGTAATGCCAAGAGTCTTAGCACGATCTTCTAACAGTTTAGACTGACGACCTGTAATGATAGCAACCTCAATGCCAGATGTAAGCAAACAACGGATGCCATATCCATCACGGACATTAAAGGCTTTTAATTCTTCGCCATTATTGCCCATGTAAATGAGTCCATCTGACATCACACCATCAACATCACAAATCAGCAATTGGATTTTTTCTGCTTTTTTGATGATTTGTTCGCTTACTGCACCATAACAAGTTTCTATCATTGTATTCATTTTTATCCTTCGAACGTTATGACTATCTTATACAACACCAGCCTGTAATAAATCATGCATATGCAAAACACCTAACAGGATATCACTATCTTGTTCTGTCACTAATAGCGAGGTGATATGTTTTGCTTGCATTAAATTCAGTGCTTCAACCGCCAAACAATCAGGGCGAATACGAATACCGCCTCTTGTCATTACATCTGAGATTTTGGCATTGTTTAGGTCTATCCCTAAATCAAATATTCTGCGTAAGTCGCCGTCAGTAAATATACCGTTGATCAGCATACTATCATCACAAATGACGGTCATACCTAATTTTTTACGGGTTATCTCGACAAGCGCTTCACGTAAAGTGGCATCTTTGGTGACACGCGGAATATCTGCCTCTTTATTCATTAAATCACTGACATGAAGGAGTAATTTACGCCCTAATGCACCACCAGGATGAGAAAGTGCAAAATCTTCAGCGGTAAAACCACGAGCGCGTAACAGTGCGATCGCTAGCGCGTCCCCCATAACTAAGGTTGCCGTTGTACTGGTTGTTGGGGCAAGCCCTAAAGGACAGGCTTCTTTAGGTACTTTGATGCAAAGATGAATATCAGACGCTTTCCCCATTGTACTTTGAGGAGTGCGTGTCATACAAATCAGCGTTATCTGTTTACGTTTAAGCACCGGAATAAGCGCGAGGATCTCACTCGCTTCACCTGAGTTTGAAATCGCTAGAACGATATCTTTTTCGGTCACCATACCTAAGTCACCATGGCTTGCTTCACCGGGATGAACAAAGAAAGAAGGCGTTCCTGTGCTGGCGAATGTCGCGGCAATCTTATGTCCAATATGGCCAGATTTACCCATACCCATGACAATGATTCGACCTTGGCAGTGAAAAATTTTTTCACAGGCAAGAGTGAAGTCATCATTGATGTATTGTTCTAGTTCAGCTAATCCATCACGCTCAATATGAAGAACTTTTTTACCCGCTTGCTGAAAATCAAACTCGGTCATTTTTTTGTACCATTTATTTTAGGTTAAGAGAGAATGTGCGACGCACAACACCGTAATATAAACAATAAAGCAAACTAACAAGAATATTCCTTTTCCTCGATTAAGACGTTGCTTACGTCCTAATGAAAAGAGAGAAAACAGTAAACTGGCGACACCAAGTACAGCAAAGCTAAAATAAAATGTATTGATATTAAATGTACTTGGTGAGAGTAATGCTGGCATTCCTAAGACAAAAGTTAGATTAAAAATATTAGCACCTATAATATTTCCTAAGGCTAATTCATTCTCGCGTCTTAGTGCTGCCACAATGGTTGTTGCTAACTCCGGTAGGCTTGTTCCAATAGATAGCAAGGTTAAACCAACAAAAAATCCACTAAGATGATACTGTTGCATTAAAATAAAAACATTATCTAATATCATCTGGGTTGCAACTGGAATAATAAGTAACGCAACAACAACCCAAAAAAGGGCAACAGAATTACGAGGATTGGTCTGTAATTCAAAACGCGTTAAGGTTTCTAAAGGTAACACATGACGCTCTTGTGTGAGTGTTTTATGCATCGTTTTTATCATGAGAAATATGGATGCAAAACCAATAAAAAAGAGCAGCGAGCCTTCTCTAAGCCCTAAATTTCCGCTAGAAACGATAATGCCAACAAGCATGATGACTATAATCATCAAGGGAAGCTCTTTTTTTAGCACTGCGGATTGAATGTTCATGGGGTAAATCATCGCGCCAATACCCGCGATGAGGAGAAGGTTGGTGAGTGTAGAGCCAATGGCTGTCCCGATAGCGATATCAGGCAAATTATGAACTGCGGCATCAGTTGAAACAAAAAGCTCAGGCAGTGAAGTACCCGTACCTACAATTAAGATACCGATGACAGCAGGTGGAATTTTTAACGATTGCGCAAAAACGCTCGCACCATAAACTAATCGGTCTGATGCATAAACGAGTAACATCAATCCAAAAATTAAAAGAGACAAAGTAATCAACATGCCATCAGTTTTCCAACAATGAGCGAATAGCGAATAAAGAAAAAACCAATAAGACAGGGCTGATAAAAAAACATATTGTCAAAAGGTTTTACTAATTAACCATATTTTGACTAGCCAAGCACGAAAAGTAAAATTAACCGTGCAATAAATTGCTAAATAGTGGTGATTTCTTTGTAACATGGCGAATGACCTGCCAAAATAGCGTAAAAATTCGTTTATGCAGACAGGCTTGAGGATGTTTTATTCATGAACGCACAATCTGACAATCTAATTGAAGTGCGCAATATGAACTTCACTCGCGGTAGCAG
>JAEYFY010000408.1 GCA_023454395.1 Pseudomonadota bacterium | reverse complement strand
ATGGTGATAGAAAAAGCCGTTATTCTCGACATTAACGCAAAAGGGATTTGCTATGGTTTAGTCCATCAATGATTTGGAGAAATTTAAAAATGAATGAGAATATGCTGAATTTGATGGATGAATTAGTCGAGATAACAAAAAAGCATGCGAATAACGAAGATGTTAAAGCGCATGCCAGTTTAGAATCTGAGAATAAATTACGAATTCAAATTATTATTTCCGATAAAAATGAACTGGACATAACATTAAACTCTCTGCAACACGCGATGTAAGTCATTATACACTCGGACGCTTGCGATATAACCACAATCCCGGCAAGGATAGCCCGATAGAGAGCGCACCGACAATAAATGAAGCTTTAAGGAAATTAGTAACTAAAGCTTCAAAAATTTCCGCGCTATAACCAATTTGCGTTAACTTCACCACTGAGATCATCGCTATATATGCATTTATTCCGGGGAACATCGGAATAACCGCTGCAACAGTAAAAACTTTAGGGTGTGCAAGCCACCAGCGTGACCATTGAATACCAATACACCCCACTAAAATCGCGGCACAAAAACTTGCCCATTCAATGTTCATACCACTCATTACTAAAACCGTACGAGAGCCGTGGCCTATTGCGCCTAATAATGCACAATATTTTAATGCCCTTGAAGGCACATTAAATACCATCGCAAAACCCACAGCAGGAATAGCGGCTAAAATCATATCTTCAATTAGGGTAAGAATTATCGTTATTATGCCCAATCTCTTAACCCCCATACCGCCATGGCTAAAATAACCCCTAAACAGGTTGCCAATGTTAACATTGTTGCCATTGCCCAACGCGCTAAGCCAGTATTAACGTGCCCTTTAAACATATCAGCAACAGCATTAATTAAAGGAAATCCGGGAACCAACAATAAGACGCTGGCAGCCATCGAAATAGTCGCCGTCGTTTGAAAATAAGAGAGCTTTAATAATAGACCTGAAACTGAAGTCGCCACAAATGCCGTAATACAGAAATTAATTAATGGATTCATTTGACGATGTGTTAATGCTTGGCGTACAAACATACCAAGACCACCACCAATGGCAGAAACTAAAAAGCCATCCCAATTACCACCATTTAATTTAGAGAAACAACCACAAGATAAGGCAACCATAAAAATAATTGCCCAACGTGGATAACGTAATGGTTTTATATGCTCAAAGCGTTTTCTGGCTTCATGAATATCTGCAAGATGATGTTCAACCAAAATAACAATATGCTGAACTTCGGTTACAACATGCATATTAATGCCACGATCGACTATCTTTCGTGTTGATGTTTGGCAATGCCCGTTAACAATCGTGGTTAATACAACTGCATTAGCAGAAATTGCGCTTTCGACTTGATGTACACCTAAAGCTAAACCTAGACGGGTTGAAAGCTGTTCGACTAGCATACTTTCTGCGCCATGTTGCAATAACAACAACGCAGTTTGAATACATAACTTGGTAATTTCCCGCTGTTTATCTTGTGAAATGGCTGTACACTCCGCCATTATCTCATTATCCATACTATGCCTTAGTTTTAATCAAAAACGTGCCACTGCTAATATAAAGTTTATCAGCATAGCTCGTTTCTCGCTCTATTATCTTTCAATACTATTATGAACAAATAAAATATTTTAGGCAGTAAGTAGATCAATTTTATCGATGGATAGCCATAAATATTGGCATAGGAAAGTATAATACAATGATAAATACCCATTCTTGTTTTTAAATCGCATCATCAAATAGCTATCACTTTTTTAATAAAAAAGCACTCATACAAGTGCTTTATAAACTAATTTAATGCAGAAAATTAATAAGATTTAATTACTTCATTAATTCATCAGCTTGGATATACGATCCATCCAGCGTTTCTGCAACAAATACAGAAACACCATAAACAGCAGAAATAACAGAAGAGAGTTGTACTAATTGCTCTTTATCATTTTTTTGTGGATCGGCGGTCATTATCATGCCAGCGCAATATTCACTAAGAAGCGCTTTTCCCTCTTTAAGCCAGCGTCTAACCGCTTTCATCCCCTCCATATCTTCTTTTTTATGCTCTTTATTCTTTTTGTTGATAGATGGGTAAACCAAGACAAATTTTCTTTTTTCGTTTAGTACAACATCCATTTCTGCAATCCAGTTATTTGCATCTTCCAATGTTTCTGGAAAAATTTTCATCGTAATAACAGGAAATTGTTCAACATCCATAACAACAAAATTTTTATTATTCAACATAATACTCATCTCTAATTAATAATAATCACCTCACTTTAGAATGACTATCATTCTCAATCAATAAAGATCCGAGTATTTAAAATAAAACCGCATTAATAAGCAATCACACGCACAGATCAATTTAAAATAGCAATGCTTAAATACAAAAATAAAAAACCCCTAAATAGATATCTAGGGGTTTCATACTATTTTCTAATATTTATAAATATTTTAGCGAACAACTAATACGGATTGTTTGGCATAAGCGACAATACCTGATGCATTGGAGCCTAATAGATGTGTTGAAATACTTGGGCGACGAGAGCCTATTACAATCAAATCAGCATGAATTTTTTCAGCAAGCTCTAAAACTTTATCTCTCGCAGAACCAAATACGGCTGAAAATTCAACTTGTTCAGTTGGTAAATCGATACCATTAGCTAATTCTTGCAGTTGTTCTTGTACACGCTCAAGTGCTTTATTTGCAAAAGAACTGAGCATGTCATAATGGTAACTATAACTAATAGAGAAACGTGAAATATCAGGAATAGCATGGAAAAGATGCAGTTTTGCACCTTCTAATTTGGCAATATAAACAGCGTGTTGTAAGGCTTTAGTCGTTAACTCATCTTCTGAAATATCAACAGGTACTAGAATTGTCTTGTACATAGCAACTCCTCATTATCAGATTATT
>JAEYFY010000357.1 GCA_023454395.1 Pseudomonadota bacterium | reverse complement strand
TAGCACTTGTTGCTGTTCTTTCGTGCATTTATTCCAGTAAGTTAATGTATTAAAACCCGTTTTCATCATTTCACCTTATTCCATCATTTTTTCAATTGGTAAAACAAGAATTGAACTTGCACCTAATGCTTTAAGCTTTTCCATTGTTTCCCAGAATAGGGTTTCGCTACTCACCATGTGCATTGCAACGCGATTTTGGTCACCCGCCAGAGGTAAAATAGTTGGTCTTTCCGCACCCGGAAGTAACGCAATGACATCTTCAAGGCAATCACTTGGTGCGTGTAACATAATATATTTTGATTCTCGAGCTTGAATAACACCTTGAATACGCGTTAGTAGGCGGTCGATAAGTGCTTGTTTATCGGTTTCCATGTCACCGTCACGTTGGATCAAGCATGCTTTTGAGCGATAAATCACTTCAACTTCTTTTAAACCATTGGCTTCTAATGTTGCACCAGTAGAAACTAAGTCGCAGATAGAGTCAGCAAGACCTGCACGAGGGGCGACTTCAACAGAGCCATTTAATAAACAGGATTTAAACTTGATACCTTTTTGATCTAAATAGCGTTTGAGCAGATTGGGATAGGAGGTTGCGATGCGAGTATTATTTAAGCATTCCACACCTTGATAATTGAAATCGACAGGGGTTGCGAGAGATAAACGACAGCCACCGAAATCAAGACGACGTAGTGTCAGATAACTTGGGTTTTCACCTTGTGAGCGACGTTTTAATAACTCTTCTTCTAAAACGTTTTCACCGATGATCCCTAAATCAACAACACCATCCATGACTAATCCCGGAATATCGTCATCTCTAACTCGTAAAATATCGATTGGCATATTTTCAGCGTAAGCAATCAGGCGCTGTTGGTTTAAGTTAATTTTGATGCCACAACGCGCTAAAAGAGCACGAGAATCATCGCTTAAACGTCCTGATTTTTGCATTGCGATCCTTAATCTTGCTTTATCTAACATATTATTACCCTATCATTGTCCATGTTTTTGTTATGAAAATTAGCTATAAAAAAACCCCGGAAGTTGCCTTCCGGGGTTTTTATTGTTTGTCTGCATTCAGACCACCGGAAGCGTTTCTTAAACGTCTTCCAGCACTCATCGCCTGAAAGACTAGTCAGGATGATGGTGATGATGGTGGTTTAGTTGAATGCTATACATAATTATTTTCCTAGCTAATAACACTATTTGTTATTTAGTAATGCCCGTTACCGTTAGCCAATATTGAGTAACCAATATTCAGTAAACAATATTCAGTAACCAATATTCAGTAACCTGCATTTAGAATTTGTCTGCCTTTCAACCTACATGATTTACAAAGCATAAAGCAACCTATTTTTTAATAATAATTTAATTATTTTGTAACCTTATGTTTTTAATATGATTTTAATATTTCTCTTATTTACTTAATGGCACAAGTAGGCGAGTATATAGAGAGAGGCTAAATGTTCACGAAATAATAAGTAGTATTTATAAGTAATGGCGAAATTAAAATTTTATAGCATACTTTGACTAAGCCATTTAAGTAGGGGAGCAAAATGAAACGAATAACCATCGTAGGATTAGGTTGGTTAGGTTTGCCACTTGCCGTTGCGTTGCGTGATGCAGGCTATCAAGTTAAAGGGACTAAAACCACCGAAGATGGCGTAGAAGCAGCAAGAATGAGTGGCGTTGACTGCTGTTTAGTGAATTTAACACCCGCAATTGAATGTGATAGAGATGATTTTGATTACTTAATGGAAACTGACGTTCTCATTATCACGTTACCACCCAGTGCTGCTGGTGGCGGTTATGATTATGTTGAAGCCATTCAGACGTTGGTGGATAGCGCAATGTCTCGCCATGTTACGAGAGTCATTTACATTAGCTCTACTTCTGTATATGGCAATCAAACAGGTAATATCACGGAAGAAATGGATATTCGACCAGAAACACAATCAGCAAAAATGTTAGCAGAAGTTGAGAACTGGCTACATCGTTTACCGTTGACGACGGTTGATATTCTTCGATTAGCAGGATTAGTTGGACCGGGTCGTCATGCGGGACGTTTTTTATCAGGTAAAAAGCAGGTAAAAGGCGCTCATCAATGCGTTAACTTAGTCCATTTGGATGATGTCATTTTTGCTATTGAGCAACTTCTTGCGCAGAATGAAGGTGGTCATTTATACAATTTATGTGCCCCAATTCACCCTAAAAAGAAAGACTTTTACTCAAGAGTGTCGAGCCAACTTGATCTTATTCCGCCAGAATTTGCTGAAGAAGAGAAGCCTTTAATACGAGAAATTGATGGTCAGGAGATCTGTCGAGATCTTGGATTTCATTACCATTATCCAGATCCCGACAAAATGCCAATGAATTAACTTAATTTACAGGCAGTAACACGATATCACGGAAAATAGCTCTTTCACTTAATTGTGCAAACCAACGCTCAATGTGAGGAAAGTTTGGTCTATCTTTGCAAACCTCAAGCCACGGGTAGACCAATGGTGCGATCGCCATATCGGCAAGAGAGAATGCATCTCCTGCGAAATAAGTTGTTTTTGCAAGTTGGTCGTCAGCAATTTTAATTAATTTATTAAGCTTCTCTTTCAATGCGTTAACAATCTCGGGGTTTTGCTGCTCTTTAGGCGTACGAACAATCATGATCATCATTTGTTGGATGGGAGCAAATAAACTGCCATTTGACCAATCCATCCATTTTTCTACGTTCGCACGTTGTTTAGGATCAACGGGATAGAGAGTGTTATTTTCATATTTTGTACATAAATAACGAATAATGGTATTAGACTCCCATAAAGCAAAGTCATCATCTTGTAAGGTTGGAATAGAAGCGTTGGGATTCATTGCTAAATAATTTGCTTCATTGAGTCCACCAAAAGGACCACCAACGTCGATTTGTTCATAAGGAACATTTAATTCCTTTAAGCACCAAAGTACTTTTTTAACGTTAGATGAGTTTTTTCTACCCCAGACTTTTAACATAAAGGTCTCCTAAACCACGATAAGTAATAAAATTTCCCTCTATAGGGCGCTAAATATGAATATAAGATAAATCTCTATATATCAATGTTGGCGTCTTATTCCAGAAAGCCATATAGTAGGAAAGCTTTAACAAATTGATATAAA
>JAEYFY010000292.1 GCA_023454395.1 Pseudomonadota bacterium | reverse complement strand
GTGAAAAACCCTTGCAACCATGGTTTGTTTATCATCTTTGTCAACGGTTTGGAAACCAAAATCTGTTGTTTCCTTAGTTTGTTGAGTCATATTATTTGCCCGCTAATTAATCAAAATTTAGTAAATTTAGTACTGGTCGTTTTCAGAAGTCTTTATCTCTTTATTTTATCAAATCAATCAGATGCTGATTTTTCAATGAGATCATTATCAATCGTTTTTTTTATCTCAACCCCTAAGGATTTAAAGCCTTCCGCTTGACTGATAAGATTTCCACGACCTTCAGAGAGTTTTTTCATTGCTAATAGATAGCCGGATTGCGCTTTTTGAATACTGTTTCCTAACCCTTGCATATCATCAACGAAAAGTCTTAATTTGTCATACATTTTAGCCGCTCTGTCTGCAATTTCTTGCGCATTTTGGCTTTGATATTCATAACGCCACAATGCGGCTATTGTACGCAAAGCAACAAGTAAAGTAGATGGTCCAACTAACATAATATTGTTTTTCAATGCTTCATCTAGCAAGTCTGGAGAATGACCAATTGCAACAAGATAAGCAGGCTCAATAGGTATAAACATTAAAACATAATCTAAAGACGTTATACCCGGTAGTTTATGATAATCTTTTACACTCAATCCTTTAATATGCGCTTTAATTGAGTTCACATGCGCATAAAGCGCTTGTTTACGTTCATTATCACTATCACTACTAAAATACTTCTCATATGCCACCAGCGACATTTTAGCGTCGATAATAACATCTCTGCCATGAGGTAGATGCACAATCACATCCGGTTGATAGCGACTACCATTTTCATGTCGAATACTTACTTGGGTTTCAAACTCATGACCTTCACGTAATCCAGAGGTCTCTAATATACGTGCTAATACCGTTTCGCCCCAGTTACCTTGAACTTTATTATCCCCTTTTAGGGCATTAGTTAAATTAACGGCTTCTTGTGCCATTTTCACATTCAATTGTTGCAGCTGGCGAATTTCATGAACCAAAGTATGCCGCTCTCTGGCTTCTTGCCCAAAACCATCTTGCACTTGTCGCCGAAAGCTTTCGAGCTGTTCACGAAATGGTGACAGCAAATGGGTTAATCCTTGACGATTTAACTCTTCGGCTTTACGCCCACTCTGTTCAAAAATACGGTTAGCTAAGTTCTCAAACTGTGTTGCAAGCCGTTGCTCACTATTAATTAATAATCGCTGTTTTTCTTCTGCGGATATGCGGCTTTCTTCCCAACGAGTTGTCACTTCTCTTAATTCTGCTTCTTGGGAAGTAATAATTTCTCGTTGAGCACGTAATTCTTGCTCTAGCTGTTCTATATGTTGTTGTAAAGAGGGGATAATCACCGCTTTTTCTTGGGCGATAGCAAGCTGTGTATGGTTTTCACGTAGCATGGTTTCTTTATCGGATAAACGTTGTTGGATAGACCACCAAACCAGCGCGCCACCAACAAGCACTCCACCTAATAAACCAATGATCCCGTATAACAACTGAATATCCACTAAAGTGACCTTTTTACTTTCCAGCGGGCTACGTTAAAACGCATAAGTAATATTGTCTAGCAACAATTTACATCATGACTTTATTTGCGATAAAGGACGCAGTTATCCCACCCATTTCGCAAGCCATTGCAAACCAAAAGCACCGGGTGCCAAAATACCGAATGCCCAAATCATAGCTGATGTTAAATTAGCAATTTGAAAATAACGTTGTGGCATTGCACAAATACCCGCAACTAATGGGACAATTGCACGAAAAGGTCCAAAAAATCGTCCAATAAACACCCCCCAAATTCCCCAACGATTAAAGAATTGATGACCTCTAACTAATGCTTGTGGTGAACGTGAAATGGGCCACATGTTTCTCACGCCCTCTTTATAGTGAAATCCTACCCAGTACGATACCCAATCACCAAAGAAAGCACCTAATGCAGCAGCAAGCCAAATCGGCCAGAAAAACAGACCACTCTCACCAATTAAGGCGCCTAATCCTAATAAAATAACTGTGGCAGGAATCAGCAAAGAGATAAATGCGAGTGACTCACCAAAAGCAAGAAAAAACACGATCGGAATAGCCCAGATTTCGTGCTCTTTTACAAAAAGAGTGATGGTATGAATAATGTCTTGTACTGTCAAAATAGAGACCTTAAATTCGGTTAACCTAAGTAAAATAATAAATTGATTAACCGAATATAAATCACTTTATTATTCGAGAAAATAATTTTGTAAGGTATCTCGGCTAGAAGCATCTAAACCGATATCTTTCTCTAGCCAAGTATCCACATTACCGTAATGCTGATTAATACTCGCTAATGCAGTTTGCAGAAACTCTTCTTGTACTGAATAAACATAGGCAAATTTATCAACAATGTTATCACTCATTGTTTTGGCATGTTCTTCTAAAAGATAAGCACGATAAGGCGCTAATGTTTCATTGGTAAGTAGGTAATCTTCCATTACTACATCTAAAGATGCACCCAACGCAAATAATACTAAAGCAGAGCCAACACCTGTTCTGTCTTTACCCACAGCACAATGTTGTACAACGCCCCCTTTCTCAGGTTGCTTTAATAATGTTGCCAGTTGTTTATATGCAGGATTATTAATAGGAAGTAATTTATATAACTGAAACATAAAGGCTTTGGCATCAAATTGCTCAAGTATTTCAGGAGTCAGCTTTTCAAGGTTTGCAGAAACTTCTTTGGATAGCGGGTTTGCAGGGGCATGGTAATATTGCGCACCTTCCCAGACACGGTCTGGTTTATCAACAATTTCACCACTATCGCGATAATCAATGATTTGAAAAAGATTTTTATCAATAAGAAGGGATTGATCCGTATCCGTCAGCCTATCCAGTGATCCAGCACGAAATAACATACCTGGCTTGATAATACCACCGTTGCTTAATTTTTTACCGCCTAGATCACGGAAGTTAATTCCACCGGTTAAAGGCAACACTGAAGGGTGTGTCTGCAAAATATCAGTCATATTTATTTTCTCATTGTTTTATTGTAAATAATTCTCAATTACATTATCAAAAATATAGTTCTATTGACATAGTATATTAAGCGAATGAATTATTGCATAAAAAAAGCCCTTAACACTTGCGTATTAAGGGCTTCTATCAGCGATTCGAAAGATTATTTCATTAAATTACGAGCCGCTTCAATCACGATACCGAGTGCATTGTTCTCAGTTTTCTTCAGTAATTCCGCATCTGGAATTTCTTGTTGAGTACGGTTTACGATAACACCCGCAACCATACCTGCACGTAAACCTTGGCTTGCACACATTGTCAATAATGTTGCAGATTCCATTTCATAGTTCATTACGCCCATTTCTTGCCACTCTTTCATAGAGCCTTTGAAACGGCGAATAACACGACCTGTATAGGTGTCGTAACGTTCTTGTCCTGGATAGAATGTATCTGAAGATGCAGTAACACCGACGTGTACAGTGGAGCCATTGTCTTTAGCGGCTTTGTACAGTGCGTTCATACATTCAAAATCAGAAACAGCTGGGAATTCCATAGGGGCGAAATGTAAGCTTGCGCCATCTAAACGAACCGCAGCCGTAGTCACAAGAATATCACCTACATTGATATGTTCTTGAATTGCACCAGTTGTACCAATACGCAAGAAAGTACGAATACCTAACTGTGCTAATTCTTCAACTGCGATAGAGGTAGATGGACCACCGATACCTGTTGAACAAACAATGACAGCTTTACCATCAATTTCGCCACGCCATGACGTGTATTCACGTAAAGAAGCCAGATGAACTGGGTTATCCATTAATTTTGCAATTTTTTCAACACGCTTAGGATCACCTGGAACAATTGCTAAAGTGGCACCCT
>JAEYFY010000294.1 GCA_023454395.1 Pseudomonadota bacterium | reverse complement strand
AAGTAAAAGGTCTGAAAGATAGAACATCTTACCTCTGTACCCTACGAGAGATAATGTACTCTATTTTATTGGTTAATAAAAGCCCTTTTGTAATTTTTTTTCACATGCAGACACGATTCAGCTATGTGCTTATGTATTCAAACCATAAATAAATGTAGTTTAATTACATAATTATGAGACTTTAATCACTTACGTGAATATGATTAAAAATAGAACAGATCACACAAAAGGTGCGGTTTATCCTTAATGATTTTGTGATACGCTTATCGCGAGACCGTAGTAAATATGTAATTAGCGATAAAATGAGGTATCCATGGCTGTATTAACGCTCCTGCGTTTTCCAGATGAGCGTCTGCGCAGAGTCGCAGTACCAGTGGAAAAAGTAGATGACGAAATACGCACATTAATCGATGACATGATTGAAACCATGTATGCAGAACGGGGTATTGGCTTAGCGGCACCTCAGGTTAATGTATCTAAACGCATTGTTGTAATTGATGTTTCTGAAAACCGAGATCAACCAATTGCACTTATCAATCCTGAAATTATTAGCACTGAAGATGAAGTGATGGATATGATGGATGGGTGTCTATCTATTCCAGATTCTTTTGCCCCAACAGAGCGTTACCGCTTCTTAAAGGTTAAGGCATTGGATAGAAATGGTGATGAAATTGAATTTGAAGCCGCTGATTTGTTTGCAGGCTGCATTCAGCATGAGTTAGACCATCTTGATGGTAAACTCTTTATTGACCATTTATCTCCGTTAAAACGCCAACGGATTGAGAAAAAACAGAAGAAATTGAGCAAACTGATCGACTCACAAGTTGCTTAATTATTCACTTATCTTTTTTTCATATTTTGATAAGTTTTGACATAAAAAAGCTCGGTAATTAACCGAGCTTTTTTTTAAGGATCGTATTTAAAAACTAGTGTGCTTCATCCCAGTTATTACCAACACCCACTTCAACTTTCAACGGAATAGCTAATTCCATGCTACTTTCCATCAATTTATGGATCATGAGATTTGCGTTCTCTAGGTAAGACTCTCGCACTTCAAACACTAATTCATCGTGTACTTGCATAATCATATGCACATCAGCAGGACATTCATTGCAAATCCAATTATCCACAGCAATCATTGCTTTTTTGATAATATCTGCAGCTGTACCCTGCATTGGAGCATTAATCGCTTCACGCTCTGAAGCTTTACGACGAATTGCATTCTTTGAATTAATTTCTGGTAAATAGAGGCGACGACCATCTAACGTTTCAACATAGCCTTGTTCAAAAGCTTGTTTACGTGTGCGCTCCATATAGTCCAAGACACCAGGATAACGTTCAAAATAGAGATCCATATAACGCTGAGCTTCTCTTCTCTCAACACCAATCTGTTGTGATAAGCCAAATGCACTCATGCCATAAATAAGACCAAAGTTGATCGCTTTCGCACTGCGACGTTGCTCAGAGGTGACTTCTTCTAAAGGTATACCAAACACTTCAGATGCAGTTGCACGGTGAATATCTTTACCTTGAGCAAAGGCATCTAACAAGCCTTTATCTTGCGATAAATGTGCCATGATCCGTAATTCAATTTGTGAATAGTCGGCAGCAACAATTTTAAAACCTTCACGCGCAATAAATGCTTGGCGAATTCGACGCCCTTCTTCATTTCTCACTGGGATATTTTGAAGATTCGGATCACGAGAAGATAAACGCCCCGTTGCCGTCACCGCTTGATGATATGAAGTATGTACACGCTTTGTCTTACTATTTACCATCAATGGTAATTTATCAGCGGTAGATTTTAGTTTTGTAAGGCCACGATGCTCTAAAATTAAGAGTGGCACCTTGTGGGTACGAGCCAACTCTTCTAGCACTTCTTCACTTGTTGAAGGTGCTCCTTTAGGTGTTCTTTTAATAATAGGTAGTTTTAACTTATCAAATAAAATCTCTTGCAATTGTTGTGGTGAGGAGAGATTAAATTCTTGCCCTGCTAATTCAAATGCCTCTTTTTCAATATTCGCTAAAGGTTGTGTAATCTCTTTTGATTGAGTAGCTAAAATTTGTACATCAATTAATACCCCTTTACGTTCCATTCTAGAAAGCACAGGAACTAATGGCATTTCGATATCGCGGTAAACATGTTTAAGTGGCTCAATAGCTTCTATTTGAGGGTATAGCGCTTGATGAAGTAACAAAGTGATATCGGCATCTTCAGCCGCATATAATGTTGCTGACTCGATCTCTACCTGAGAAAATGTTTTACTTATCGTACTAATCTTTCTGTATTCTAATATTAGCCTAGGAAATTCATATTCCTTAGCTAAATTTTCTAACGCTTCAATATTTACAGAAGGATTTCCAGTTTTAGTTGTAAAAATAACTGGTAATTTTAGTTTCTCAAACAATATTTTTTTCAATTTACTTGGGGTGATATTTTGAACATCAAAAGACTCACCAGTAAATTTGAATATCTTTTTTTCTAATTCTACTATGGCTTCCTTTATTTTATTGTTAGGGGCAGGTGAAGTTTTACAATTATTGATAATCTCTTCAAATGTTGTGGTTTTATGGTTTAAATGCTTTTCAGCCAAAGTATCCATATCATGTCGATTACTCACGCTATTTAATACGTAAGATTCCAACATCGTATCAAAATGAATGCCGTTTAATTCGATACCTTCATTTTCCATAATGCCACGATCAAACTTCAAATTTTGCCCAATTTTTAGAATGTTTTTATCTTCTAAAATAGGTTTTAATGCCGCTAACACATCATTAATAGGAAGTTGGTCTGGCGCATCTAAATACTCATGACGCAATGGAATATAAGCGGCTTTACCCGGTTCAATAGCAAATGATAATCCCACTAAACGAGCATCAATATTATTTAAGCTGTCCGTTTCTGTATCGAAGGCAAATGCAGGCGCTTTTTTGAGAAGCTCAACCCATCGCGCTAAACTTTCATGCGTTAAGATAGCTTCATAATTCTCTTGTGTAATCACAGGGAAATTAGCTGATACAGGCGCATCTTTGGGGTTAACGGCTTCTGAGGTATAAGGGACAGCAACTTTTTGTGTACTACGCTGTGCTAACCAGCCACCATTTTGAAGATCACTTATCCAGCGTTTAAACTCATAACGCGTGAACATCTCTAATAATTGATCTAAATTTGGCTCCTTAACCACTAAATCATCAAACGTTTTATCGAGTTCAACATCAGTTTTAATCGTTGCCAGCTTATAAGAAAGTTTTGCCACTTTCTCATGCTCTGCCATTTTAGCACCCAGTGTTTTAGCACCACGGAAACTCAACGTTGCGATATTATCAAGCTGTTGATAGATATCCTCTAAACTACCAAGCCCTTGTAAAAGACCCAGTGCGGTTTTTTCACCCACGCCCGGAACACCAGGGATGTTATCTGATGAATCTCCCATTAATGCGAGGAAATCAATAATCAGTTCGGGAGGAACACCGTATTTTTCTTTAACTTCATCAGGACCTAAAATAACGTTGGTCATGGTGTTAATCAGTGTGATCTTTGGCGTCACTAATTGCGCCATATCTTTATCACCGGTACTGATTAGAACATCACGTCCATCAGCCGCTGCTTTTAGTGCCAATGTTCCAATAACGTCATCCGCTTCCACACCTGAAATAGATAACAATGGTAAACCCATTGCTTGCACCATCTCATGTAAAGGCGCTATTTGTTCACGCAGATCATCCGGCATTGGAGGACGATTAGATTTATATTCCTCATACAACTCATCACGGAATGTTTTACCTTTAGCGTCAAACACAACCGCAACATGGCTTGGCTTATACTGTATTATTAGGCTGCGCAGCATGTTCAACACACCATACATTGCACCAGTTGGCTCACCTTGGCTATTGGTTAGCGGTGGAAAGGCATGATAGGCACGGTAAAGGTATGAAGAGCCATCTACAAGGATAAAGGGGTTTTCTGCTATCTGGACCATAATCTGTTCATCATTGTTCTGAGGTTCGTTGATATGACTAGAATGCCACATCACAGCCCAATAGACGAATTTTACCTGTTCTTAAATGCAGAAATTCGGCTTAAATACTCAATTATTTATTATTAACCGAACTTAACAGAAAGAATAAATACGAGTGATAACTTAATATTAATTAAAGTACTTTTTTATCAGAAGCCATATCCCTTAATCTGATTTCAATTAAAAACAAAGACTAACAAGTAAACTTACTGTGTAATTTAGAAAGTATTTAAGATAGAGCTAATTACTCATTATAAATATTAACGTTCATATTAGTGTCATCTTTTTTTATTAAGGATTTATTTTTTAGACAACATCAAAACAACCTGTGGATAACTCTGTGAGTAGTTTTGTAACCCTCTCAATATTAATAAGTTAGCCTCCTTTTAATTTTATTAACATAATTAAAAAATCAATCACTTAGCGAAATCATTAAGATATTATAAATTAATCTCAATATTTCTTATTAATGTGGATAGTTATATTATGACAAAAATATGAAAGTAAAAAAAATAGCACTCCTATTTCTTGAGTGCTATTTTCATATAAGGATCTATATACTTTTACTTAGTCTATATAGGTAAAATTTAAGAGGTAAAATTTAAGCCTATATTATTTTTTCAGCAATAATTGATTCACAATATCAGAATATGTTTTTGCATACTCTTCTGGTGATTTTGCGCTGATACCATCATTTTTCATTTTATATTTCCCACCAATGATCATCGCAGGCACACCATTGATTTGGAAATCAGCGACAGCATTTTGTTGTTGGCTAACTAAAGAATTCACCACAAAACTATTCATTGCTGCATCATAATCTTCACCTTTTACGCCAGCGTTAATAAAGGCATTACGAATATCGTCAACAGAACGAATAGATTGCGTTTCTTGAATACCTTTAAATAAAACTGGAGAAACTTGATCTTCAACACCTAAAGCCATTGCCACAGCCCAAGAACGTGTTAAGTCTTTACCTAAAGGTCCTAAGAAATCAACGTGGTAGCGGACAATATTAGTCTTTTCTGGTACATTCTTTTCAACAGTACTATTGACTTTATACACTTCAGAAAATTGATAACAATGTGGGCAATAAAAAGAGAAAAACTCAACAACATCAGGCGCTGATGCAACAGGTTTAGAAAGGTTAGTATACTGTTTTCCTTCAGAAATATCAGCAGCAGAAACACTGAATGCTAACACCATACTTGCTAACGCCAGCCAAATCTTTTTCATTTCTCATCGTCTCCTAAGAATTAATACATTGGACTAAGTTGTAAAGGAGGCTCATTTAACTGCTCCACTTGTCCCTTGAATAAGGCTAATTGTTTAAACCAAAAATCTTGCTCTTGAAACCAAATAAAAGCACGAGGGAAAGCAGGATCATTCCAGCGTTTTAATACCCACGCGAGATAATGCACCATTCTCATTGCTCTTAGTGGTTCAATTAATGACAATTCACGTAAATCAAAATCTTGGTATTCATAATAAGACT
>JAEYFY010000288.1 GCA_023454395.1 Pseudomonadota bacterium | reverse complement strand
AGCAGGATTTTGCTGGCTTTAATATCAGTTACGACAATTATCACTCTACACACAGTGAAGAGAGTCGCCAATTATCGACTAAAATTTATCTTGCACTGAAAAAAAATGGTCACATCAAAAGCAAAACTATTTCTCAGCTTTATGATGAAGAAAAAGGCATGTTTTTGCCTGACCGCTTTGTAAAAGGCACTTGCCCTAAATGTAAAGCGCCAGACCAATACGGTGATAACTGTGAAGTTTGTGGCTCTACTTACAGCCCAACCGAATTAATCAACCCACGCTCTGTTGTATCAGGTTCAACGCCTGTTATGCGTGAAACTGAGCACTATTTCTTCGACTTACCTGCATTTAGCAATATGTTGCAAGAGTGGATCCGCTCTGGCGCTCTGCAAGAGCAAGTTGCAAATAAAATGCAAGAGTGGTTCGACAGCGGTTTACAACAGTGGGATATCACTCGTGACGCACCTTATTTTGGATTTGAAATCCCAGATGCACCGGGTAAATATTTCTATGTATGGCTAGATGCACCAATCGGCTACATGAGTTCTTTCTTAAACTTATGTGAAAAACGTGGTGATTTAAGTTTTGATGAGTTTTGGAATAAAGACAGCAAAGCAGACCTTTATCACTTTATTGGTAAAGATATCGTCTATTTCCACAGCTTATTCTGGCCAGCCATGTTAGAAGGTAGCGAATATCGCAAGCCAACCAACCTATTTGTTCACGGTTATGTCACTGTAAATGGCGCGAAGATGTCAAAATCTCGTGGCACCTTTATTACAGCGCGTGCTTATCTTGATCATTTTGATGCAGATTGCCTACGCTATTACTATGCAGCAAAACTTTCCTCACGCATTGATGATATTGACCTAAACTTAGAAGACTTTGTTCAACGTGTTAACAGCGATATTGTTAATAAAGTCGTTAACCTTGCATCACGTACAGCAGGTTTTATCAGCAAGCGTTTTGATGGCAAATTAGCAGATTCTTTAGATGATGCTAAGCTTTATCAACACTTTGTTGATATGAAAGAAACTATCGCACAGTCATTTGAAAATCGTGAATTTGGTAAAGCAGTTCGTGAAATCATGGCATTAGCGGATGAAGCCAACCGCTATATTGATGAAAAAGCGCCGTGGGTTGTAGCAAAACAAGAAGGTCAAGATGCACAGCTACAAGCTATCTGTACAATGGGTATTAACTTATTCCGCGTACTGATGACATATCTGAAACCTATTTTACCTTCATTAACAGAACGTTCAGAAGCCTTTTTGCAAACCGAATTAACATGGGATGCGCTTGCACAACCACTTTTAGGTACAGAAATAACCAAATTCAAAGCACTGTTTAACCGTATTGAAATGGATAAAGCCAATGCAATGGTTGAAGCATCTAAAAGCACCATTGCACCTGTAAAAGAAGTCACAGGACCATTAGCAGATTCACCAATTCAAGAAACGATTAAGTTTGATGATTTTGCGAAAATCGATATGCGTATCGCTGAAATTAAACAAGCTGATTTTGTTGAAGGATCAGATAAGTTACTGAAGCTAATTTTGGACTTAGGTGGTGAGACTCGCCAAGTCTTTTCTGGCATTCGTACAGCATACCCAGATCCGAAAGTGTTGGAAGGTCGTTTAACGGTAATGGTGGCAAACTTAGCACCTCGTAAAATGCGTTTTGGTATTTCAGAAGGCATGGTAATGGCGGCAGGACCTGGCGATAAAGATATCTTCTTACTTAGCCCAGATTCTGGTGCAAAACCGGGTCAGCAAGTGAAATAACAACCAAGATTCATTTGCCAAATCAATAAATGGCGGGGTTCTATAAGAGCCCCGCTCTTTTTTTATTGTGATCCGTAGCACACTTTCAAAATCGGTGTATGATAAATCTGTTAGTTGATTTGGGACACTTAATTATGAAATCTAAACGGGCACGATTGCAGATTACACTTTGGCATTATCTACGATCTTTTTTGGTACTTTATCTTTGTCTCTTTGCGGGTAATCTTATTTCAGCCCTTCTACCCTTCGCGGTTCCAGGCAGCATTGTTGGCTTACTTATTCTATTCGGTTTACTTGCTTTCCAGCTTATCCCTTTGCGCTGGGTTAAACCCGGGGCCAATATCCTCTTAAAAAATATGACATTACTCTTTATTCCTATCGGAGTGGCGGTAATGAATTATTATGATTTATTAAGTCAGCAACTTTTCCCTATTGTTTTAGCAAGTGTGGTAAGTACCTTTGGTGTTATGGCATTAGTCGCTTATTGCTCACACTATGTTCACCGTGAGCGCATTATCGTGGGTGCAAAACCTGACATAGTTGAGGACGTTGTAGAAAAAACGCAACAGAAAGACGACGATACAGCGTTAAGTGAGAAGAAAAAATGTTAATGTTAATGAATATTTGGTGGTCACTTCCTTTGACCATAATTGTCTTTTATTTATCACGTAAACTTGCTGCTCGTTATAAATTGCCTATATTGAATCCCTTGCTTATAGGTATTGCGGTTATTATTCCTATTTTATTAATCACACATACACCTTATGAGCATTATTTTGCCGGTAGTCGTATTTTAAATGACTTATTACAACCGGCTGTGGTTGCTTTAGCCATTCCACTTTATCAGCAATTACACCAAATTCGCGCACAGTGGAAATCATTAATTAGTATTTGCTTTATTGGTAGTATTGCTGCGATGGTCAGTGGGACTGCCATTGCATTATGGGCTGGTGCAACACCCGAAATTGCCGCATCAATTTTACCTAAATCAGTGACAACGCCTATCGCAATGGCTGTCGCAGATTCCATCGGTGGTATTCCTGCAATCAGTGCTGCTTGTGTTATCGCAGTAGGTATTTTAGGTGCCATTTTTGGTCATTCACTCTTTAAAATACTGCGTATTCCTACTCACGCATCTCGTGGTTTGGCGATGGGAACCGTTTCTCATGCCGTGGGAACAGCAAGAGCGGCTGAAGTGGATTATATTGAAGGTGCTTATAGTTCACTGGCATTAATGACCTGTGGGATTATTACTTCATTAACGGCACCGTTTATCTTCCCGATTATTTTGCATCTCTATAGTTGATCTCAGTTTTACTTCCTTTTTTCTCAAATCCCCGATTTAATTAAATTTATTTCGGGAATTTTTACTATAAATTTGAGATACATCTCTCAATTAATAAATTTGTTGCAATAGTTTCATTGAAAATATGATTCTCATCACATATAAGAGTGGGTAAAGATGCCTAGAATCTTATAATACAGAAAGATTAATGGGAGACTCATGTATGCATACTCGTTTTCAGGCAATTTGGTCAGATTTATCCCCTCAGTTACAACAAGCACTTGCTCCTTATCTTGAGCAGGATGAATTCCCTGCAATGTTCACGGCAGAACAGGTCAATGCCATAAAAACACAGTTACAATGTAATGATGATGCCTTAGCCCTAGCACTTTTACCGGTTGCCGCAGCTTGCGCTGTCGCGCCAATCTCTAATTTCAAAGTGGGTGCGATTGCTCGTGGCGAAAGTGGTAATCTCTATTTCGGTGCCAATATGGAATTTGCTGGCGCACCGCTACAACAAACCGTTCATGCTGAACAAAGTGCCGTGACTCATGCATGGTTACGTGGTGAATCTCGCTTAATCTCAGTCACTGTTAACTATACACCTTGTGGTCATTGCCGCCAGTTTATGAACGAATTGAACAGTGGCACTCAAATTCAAATTCAGTTACCGGGTAGAAAAATGGCAACATTAGGCGATTATTTACCTGATAGCTTTGGCCCGAAAGATCTCAATATCACCTCTTTATTAATGGACAAAGTTAATCACGGTTACAAAATTGATAACCCTAGTAAATTAGCGCAACAGGCACTACAAGCGGCTAATCGTAGCCATGCGCCTTATAGTGGCTCGCACAGTGGTATTGCTGTTCAAATGAAGAATGGCAAAATTTTCCAAGGTAGCTACGCTGAAAATGCCGCATTTAATCCAAGTTTACCGCCATTACAAGCGGCATTAATTTTATTAAACATGGCGGGTGAGAGTGTGATGGATATTGAGTCTGCTGTCTTAATTGAAAAAGCAGAGACAATTTTAACGCAATGGGATGCAACACAAGCAACATTAACTGCTTTAGGTTGTCACCAAACGCAACGCATCACTTTGTAAAAAGTTTTAACTTATTCTTCTAAAAATCTCTCCTAAAAAAGCATCAGCATGTAAATTTTGCTGATGCTTACCAGAAAAAGTTGTAACAACTGTATCTATCTCTCATTTCTAAGCATAAAAATCATAAAAAAATAACATAAGCTGT
>JAEYFY010000199.1 GCA_023454395.1 Pseudomonadota bacterium | reverse complement strand
TGAATACTAATATTTTTAGTGCTTGAATGCTAACATCTTAGTAAATAGTACTATGAGTGGATAATTCTGAATGTTTTAAAAAGAAAAATCACGTTTTTTCATGAAATGTAAATTTGTGATACATCACAGTGCAGATAAGCTATCTATGATTATACTGAAATAGAGACCCAATTTCTTTTCATAGGAGGTTATATGTTCTCAGATCAACAAGCCCTTGTTTCTCAATTAAGAAATAGTGATCCCCGCTTTGAAGCCCTCTTCGATAAACATCATCGACTCGATCAAGAAATTGCTAAATTAGAAGGACCTAACGGAGCTGGCTATAACGATGAAGTTGCCAAACTAAAAAAAGAAAAGCTTCATCTTAAAGATGAAATGCAAAAAATACTTCAACGAAGTGAAAAATAAGGCTCTTTTTAAGCGATGATATTATGTCATCGCTTTTTATGATTAAAAACAAAGATACCGCCTCATAAAGATGCATAATTAATGTATCTTTTATTTTCTAGGGGCTACCTATGTCATCAATACATGGTCATGAAGTTTTGCAAATGATCCTTTCTTCAGAAACAGCATTTACTAAAACATCGCTAATTGATGCTATCCATAAACAATTCGGCAATGACTCACGTTTTCATACTTGCTCAGCTGAAAATATGACAGCGACTGAATTAGTTGATTTCTTAGAAAGGAAAGGTAAATTTATTCCGGCAGAAGGTGGGTTTACAACGAGTGAAAATAAGATTTGCCATCATTGATGGGGATAGCGTTTTAAAACTCGATTGCCAGTGATTTCCTTTTCTATGTCATTGGCTTTTTATATAAACAATAAAAAGCCAATTCGTTCTGACAATCGTAATGGTTTTATTGACTACATTTTTTACTATATTTTATTCATCGTCTGTTTGTAACCAGCCATCATCTTCCCAAACGCTTTGAATAAGTTCCATAATGTGTTCATGCTTAGTTTCATCTTTTATGCCCGTAACTTGAATTGAGTTCATGCTACTAAAGGCAATACGAAACTGCATATCTGGATATTCTGGAATGATCTTTTTTCTCAGTTCGTGTTCTAAGAGCGGAAATAATGAGTCGGTTATCTTAGATTGTTTATTAAATAAAATTTCCACACGCATTGGTTTCACCATTTAAAGGCAAATAAACTGTATATAAATACAGTAGTCTATTCTAAGAAAAAAGAAAAGTCTTTTTGATAAAATTTTTTATCATTACGCATTAAATAATATTTTAGCGTCTCTATCAGCTTAATGATAAGATGCATAATAAATGCAACATATTACTAAGAGAGAAAGGTATGTCAGGAAAAAGAATAAATCGTGAAAAAAAAACCATTCAAAAAATGGTTCACCTTTATGCTCATTCGCATCCTGAAGCTGACTCAGATTATTATCAACAATTAATCAACTATGCATATAACCGATTAGATAAATGTCGCTATGGTGAAGATAAACCAGCCTGTAAACAATGCCCTATTCATTGTTATCAACCAGCAAAACGAGAAACAATGAAACAAATTATGCGTTGGGCGGGTCCACGAATGCTAATTTACCATCCGATCTTAGCAATACGTCATCTTATTGATGATAAAAAGCCGGTTCCTCCACTTCCTGAAAAAAAACGTACTATTCGTTCGACTGAAAAGTAAAATCAGATTTTTTCAAGCGGTATAAAACATGCTCAGCAAGAGGATGTGTTTTATCTAATGTTGGATGAAAGAAATTATCAGATTGATGCATACCTAGTTTTTGCATTACACCTTGAGATGGCAGGTTTGAAACTGCAGTAAAAGCGACAACTTCCTCTAACCCCAATGTCTCAAAAGCAAATTGAAATATAGTTAAAGCCGCTTCATAGGTATAACCTTTTCGCCAAAACTTTTTTGCAATCCGCCAACCAATTTCTACGCAGGGATTAAATGGCAAAGGCGCTGCTGGAATATTTAACCCAACAAAGCCAATAAACTCTTTAGTCTCTTTCAATTCAACTGCCCACATTCCCCATCCATTTTGTTGAATAAATTTTTCACGGATAGTCTCAACCATATTATCGCTTTCTAATTGAGATAAAGTGCAAGGAAAATAGCGCATTACTTCAGGTGAAGAATTGATCTCAGAAAAAAATGGCGCTTTATCACTTTCACGCCATTCTCTTAGGTGTAGTCTGGGAGTATCTAAATTCATCGTTATTCTCTTTTTATATAAAATTAAGACAATAGCGATAAAATAGGATAAGCAACGAACAATGAAAAGAAAAATAGTGTTTTATTTTTTGTTTTCTTTTAGTTGGTTTTCTACTGGTGCAACAACTTTATCTTTATTTGCATTAGAGCTTTCTTTTATTGAAACAACGCGTTGTTGAGCAACTGATTTTGCTTGATGTTCAACTTGCTCTGATTGTCCAGTAAATATACCGCCACGCTTAATAGACATACTGCCACAACGGCTCGTACCACGTAATTCACCATGTTCTAAGATATCGAGGTTATTAGCAGCACAAATTCCTTTTACAAAACCGTCAATAATAATATCTGGTGCTGTTAATTCGCCTTCAACTTGCCCCGCATGCATAACACGAATAACGCCATCTTTGACATTAATATTACCAGCGACTTTACCCCAAATTTGGATATCGCCTTCAACATTAATATCGCCTTGGAATACCGTTCCTTTTGCAATAATCGTGTATAGTTTTTGCTCTGGCATCGGTTTTTTCTCTTCTGTTATTACTGGTGCAACAGGCTCTGCTGCTTTTGGTGTTTCAGTTTTACGACTAAACATAG
>JAEYFY010000103.1 GCA_023454395.1 Pseudomonadota bacterium | reverse complement strand
GCCACCAGCACCAACTATGTTGAAAAAACTGGTTGATGAAAAACAAGGCCACGTTGTTTCTATCGGTAAAATTGCTGACATCTACGCAAACGTAGGTATCACTAAGAAAGTGAAAGCAACGGGTATTAATGCTCTGTTTGATGCGACACTTGAAGAAATGAAACTTGCGGGTGATAACACCATCGTCTTTACCAACTTTGTTGATTTTGACTCTTCTTACGGTCACCGTCGTGATGTTGTAGGTTATGGTGAAGCACTTGAGTTATTCGATCGTCGCTTACCAGAACTGATGGAACTGGTAAAAGAAGATGACATTCTTATTTTAACAGCAGACCACGGTTGTGACCCAACTTGGTCAGGTTCTGATCATACTCGTGAGCACATTCCTGTTCTGGTTTATGGTCCTAAAGTTAAACCAGGTTCATTAGGTCATCGTGAAACCTTCGCGGATATCGGTCAAACTGTCGTGAAATACTTCGGTTTATCACCAGTCGATTACGGTAAAGCGATGTTCTAATTTTATTTCGGTAGGTATAGCAATATATCTACCGAATAATATTTAAATAGTAAAAAGATTAATTAAAAGGAAGAGTTATGGCTACCCCTCATATTAACGCAGAAATGGGCGATTTTGCTGATGTCGTTTTAATGCCGGGCGATCCGCTTCGTGCTAAATACATCGCTGAAACTTTTTTACAAGATGTCCGTCAAGTAAATAACGTTCGTGGTATGTTAGGTTTTACAGGTACGTATAAAGGCCGTAAGATTTCTGTTATGGGTCACGGCATGGGTATTCCTTCTTGCTCAATTTACGCAAAAGAATTAATTACTGATTTCGGCGTAAAAGTGATCATCCGTGTTGGCTCATGTGGTGCAGTATTACCAGACGTTGAATTACGTGATGTTGTTATCGGTATGGGTGCATGTACAGACTCTAAAGTTAACCGTCTGCGTTTCAAAGACCAAGACTTCGCTGCTATTGCAGATTTTGAATTAGTTCAAAATGCAGTATCTGCAGCTAAAGCAAAAGATATTAAAGTTCGTGTTGGTAATATCTTCTCTGCTGATCTGTTCTACTCACCAGATCCAGAAATGTTTGATGTTATGGAAAAATACGGCATCCTTGGTGTTGAAATGGAAGCTGCTGGTATCTATGGTGTTGCTGCTGAATATGGTGCAAGAGCACTGACTATTTGTACTGTCTCTGATCACATCAAAAAAGGGACACAAACTACAGCAGAAGAGCGCCAAACGACTTTTAACGAAATGATTGAAATTGCATTAGAATCTGTTCTGTTATTAGAAGACTAATCAATACATCTCGTTGCTTAATGTTGCTTAATAATAGTAAAAACCCAATTCTTTGAATTGGGTTTTTTTATGTCTAATCAATAAGATGACAAATTAAGGCGCATAAATATAGGTTTCTAAATAAGGGTCCATTTTAACGGCATAATTTTTTAAATTATCCAAGCTAGGCGTTAACGGCTCCTTGCATTCTTTTTTGCTAATAATATCATTGCCTTTGTAAACAATAATGCCGTTAAACTGCCATCCTCTCCCTTCTCCGTCGTAAACAACGTAGCTATAGTTTCCATTCTTAAAACGAACATAGGTCGATGCCCCTGCAACAAACAGCTGATGCCCATAAAAGACATTATTATTGGGTTGTTGAGGCACTGGTAGTGTTATCTCTGTTTTAGCAAGTGTGCCATAGCGATAAACAGGGGGCTTTCCATGTTCAACGAACACGCTGACATACTTACCATTCTCAAGTTGGCAGGTAAATTCTTCAGCATGGACACTTGCGGATAATAATACGAATACAGCAGCAACAGCGATATGTGCTTTCATATTGTGTTCTCCGTTAATTACCTACTCTATTACTTTAAGTATCGGCACAGAACACAAAATATGTAGAGTAAATATTCTGATTATTTAGCAGGGTTACTAGTTTTCATTTTAACTGATATTTTAATCATTTCTAGTGTTATTCACTGTGACAATTTTATATCTTATATTTTCATTAATAGATCTCTTTTCAACTGACCTTAACCGATATTTTATACCTGATAATGGTTAAAATTAGAACTTATTAGCTGATTATGAAAAACATACTAGTGTTTTAGTCTTATTTTATCGAGTTTGATTAAATTAAATGTAATTTAGTGAGTACTAATTGCGGAAACAACAGATTAATTCAATTAATTAAATGAAGAGTTCAACAATATCAGTTGTTTAGAGGGTGAGTACTATGTTTTGATTATATTTCAAATAGTTAATAATATTTGTAGTGATTGTTTCTGTTTATAGTCCTATTTTTACTGTGATGTCAGTCACATAAGTGGATATGTGAAAAAATAGTTACTGTAAATTTAACTTTCCGAAGATTTCTATCGTATTGATATTAAGTAAAATATTTTGTTTTATGTGGTTGCCAGTAGAACCTGTGCGATCGCATGAAGCACTAACTAATTTAATTAGAAAATGTATAGTATTGCTATACACTTTATTTACGTTATCGTCGGTTTCTATTTGGAGAATATAGTGAAAAATCAAGATTTATTGGGTTTATCTTCTGCTCACATTCTGAATGCGGAATTTGAGAAGAAATACCACGACGTTATTGCTCACTTTTTCAGCCGAGATCCGAAGTATTGGCCGATATTTCAGGATAAAACCATTCAATCGATTACACAGTTTAGAAAAACAACGACTAATGATAATGACCAATTACAGCGTTATTCTAATGGGCAACAGCTATTCGATCGTTTAATGGCAGATACACAAATTCAGCAAAATATTAATTACCCTGAAAACGATCCTAATGAATTACTGATGTTAGTTTCGACACTGTGCAAAAACTGGGAAAACCCACTAGCGGTTGAAAATGTTATTGCAATGCCGAGTGATCCGGGTGTTTATGGTTCAATGTTAGGGCTAATGGGCAACCCTAATATGGTGTATTGTGAATATTCTGGTGTCGCTGATGCGTTAGAAAAAGTGACGATTAAAAAAGTCGCAAAATTAGTGGGATACGATCCTGAAGTTGCCTCTGGTGTATTCACCCAAGGTGGCACCATGTGTAACTTATATGGTTATCTTTTTGGCTTACGTAAATCCATGCCAAATTCGAAACATTTAGGTATGGCAGCAGATCAAGACTATCGCATCATTAACTCTCAAGGGGGTCACTATTCAAACATGACCAACCTTGCACTATTAGGTGTTGATGTTGATAACAAAACTATCCGCATTAAAGTATCTGAAGACAATACGATTAACCTAGAACACTTAGAGCGTGAATTAAGAGCCTGCTTTACGGTTAAGTGTAAAGTGCCAACGATCATGTTAACCACAGGCACAACAGACACCTTTGGTGTCGATGATGTGAAAGGGGTTTGTGAATTACGTGACCGCTTATGTGAAGAATTTGAGATCCCGGTTAAGCCACATGTCCACGTTGATGCTGCAGTGGGTTGGCCGATTATTTTCTTCTTAGAATATGATTTTAGCGGTAACCCTCTAGCGATCAACGATGTCACTTTAGAAGGCTTACGCCAGAACGTTGAGAAATTCAAACATCTGAAATATGCCGATTCTATCACTATCGACTTCCATAAATGGGGCTATGTACCTTACACCTCAAGCTTAGTACTAGTGAAGAATGGTAATGATTTCGTCGCACTGGAAAACGATCCTGAAAACTTCACCTATTTTGAGCACGAATTAGAAGGTCAAACTCACTTACAATCAACAATTGAATGTACACGTAGTGGTGTGGGTATTTTTGGTGCTTATTCTGCAATGCATTATATGGGTATTGAAGGTTACCAAACTATTATTGCTCACTGTTTGCAAAACGCGAACTATATGCGCCATCAGTTATTAGAGATGGGCAATGCAAAAGTGATCGTGCCACAAAACCAAGGACCAAGTGTTGGCTTTAAGTTGTATGATCCAAACTTAGTGAGAGATCCTAATGTTGCTTTTGATCTAGAGTTAACCTGCTCTACAGACAAAGAAGCGTATGACTTTATGGTTCACAACACTCAGTGGCATAGAAAACTTTTCTTACAGCGTGGTAGAGAAGGCTTATTTACTAACTGGGTTGATTCTATTGCTTGTTCTAAATATGCAAAAAATAACCGTTACATTTATCTTCCAGGTGAAAAAGCGGTATTTATGAACCCTAATACTGAACGCGCACATATTGATAATTTCATGAAGATTTTAACTGAAATGAGTCAAAATATGAGTTCTAAAAAAGTTGCAAAAATATAATTAAATCACTATCTGATTAAATAAAACAAACTGTACTTTAATAGAGAAAACTCATATTAAGGTACAGTTTTTGTTTTAGGTGATAATAGTTGCAGATTATCTGAGTTGGCTATCTTTACTACCACGGCGATTATACCCACTAAAGGTATTCCTCTTTTTATCAATTGCCTCTTGGCAATTTAAACAATAGCGTACGCCAGGAACCGCTTTTTGCCGAGCCAGAGAGATTGGTTCACCACATTCATCACAAAACTCTGCACTTTCACCTTGTGCCATTTGATTGCGAGCTTTTGCAATTGCATCATCAATGGTGGCATCGATTTGCTCTTGAACAGCATTATCATTAGCCCATCCACTTGCCATTATATTCTCCTACTTTAACAGTGAATATAAACAGTATTATTGGGGCGTTGGTGAAAAAATCAACAGAATAAAAGAGAAAATATATTGTGAAGATATCGCGATAGAAATAAAAACCCCCTTATAAAAAGGGGGAAAATTTCAGAGGCATAATACGTCGTTGTTATTGTTTTTGTTCTCTAATAAACAGAGAAATGATAAAGAAGAGGGCGACGAATACGATAATGAGGTTAAAGCCAACAGAAACATTATAGCTTTCTGAAACCTGACCGATTAATGAACCTGCTAAGGCACCGCCCAATCCTGAAGCGACATAAATCAATCCCATCACAGAGCCACTTTTGCTGGTTAATTTTGTAGCAACCGCTGCGGCTGTTGGAAATAAAACAGATAATGCAAAACCAAACACCATAAACAGATAAACTACGTCTTGCACAAAAATACGGCTCACAATAATGGCTATCAAAGAAAACAGTGAGAACAGAATAAGTGTTTTACGATCACCCAATGCAAGGTTAATAAAGCCACCAATAAAACGACCGATGGTAAATAAGAAAGCAAAACTAGAAATAACATAAGCCGCTGTTTCTGCTTTTTGCGCATTACTCATATTTCCAATATCCATCGAGGTATAGAAAATAGGGAAGAAGTTTAAAAATGCGGCTTCGGCTGCAACATATAAAGTGATAAATAGAATAACCAGTAACAGTGATTTTTGTGTCAGTAACTCTAAAAAGTCACTGAATTTCATATCGACTTGTGCGCTGCTTTCTATTTTTAAGGTACTTAATACTAAAATAATCACCGCAACAATAACGGCAACACCCACATAAAAAGTACGCCATGAAATAGAGTGTGAAAATAGATATTGTAAAATAAGTGGGGTAACAATCATCCCTACACCAAACATGGCGTTAGAGACGTTAAACATCATCCCTGCTTTCTCTTTATAGAACGTCGGAATAACTGTCACGATAGAGACAAGCATCGAGCCAATCCCTAAACCAATCACCAGATAAAAGCCAAAAAATAGCATCACATTGAAAGCAAGGCTGGTTCCTGTTAAACCGACCGCCATCATTAAGGAGCCAATAAACATCATGACTTTTAACCCTTTCTTATCGGTAAAATAGCCCGTTAATAAACTGGCGACTAAAAAGCCGATTTGGAAAAAGGTAATTAAGGAGCCAACTTGGCTCATATTTAATGAAATATCATGTTGAACTTGTTCGAGAATAAGCCCTTTTGTATTTTGAATGCCACCGAGTAAAAACATCGTGACAAACAGAAGGAAAAAAACTTTCCATTTTTGTTGTTTAGCCATAATTTTATCCTGATTTTCCGCGGTGTATTATTCTTTAACTGTATTGTTGTTATAAGAGCTATTATTCGGTGTATTGTGTTTACCAATTGCATCAAATAATTCTTGAGTCGCCCATCCATAGCAATAATAAAGCAGCGAATCACATGCACTTTCTTCTGCAGCAATAACCGCTTCAATTAATTGAGAGGCGGGTAAATTCCACATTTGAATACCGCTATAAATAAAGGTATTTGGCTGTGAAAGCTGGCGAACTTTATTATTTTGTTCTGCAACAAAATGAATCGGGAAGCCTTGCTGTTTAAAGGTTTCATATGAAATATCATAGGGTAGGTCAAATAAACGTTTAAACGCAGTAAATGCACGCTCTTGGCTTTCGCTATCATGAGCAAAATGATTAATTAACCCTTGAACATCTGCGCCCCCCCCTAATTTATGATAAGGGAAATGTTTGAGTGTTGAAGAATAACGCGTTAATTCATGATAGTTCTGACCTAAGATCCAACTGTAAGCGGGTGGCCACAAATCAAGCCATAACGTAATTCCCCCCGCGGTCTGTTTTGCATCAGACAGTAATTTCTCCACTAATTGAGTCACACTTTGTTGGCGAAATCGTTGCCATGCTTTTAACAGAGGCTCTTCTTTTAATGCGGTAACAGGCGTTTCGAAATCCCCTTGTTTTAATGCATCAGCTAAAGCGGCGAGGCGATGTTTGATTTCATTAACAGCTAAGCCTTGTTGCACCATTTTCTTTTCACAATGAGGACAAAAACAGGTAAATAATCCCGCAGGATTGACTTCTTTACCTGCCCAATCAGGAAAACGAATTCGGTCAATTAAAAAGGTGTCATAACCATAGTTTTGTTTTAATGCTGTGAAAGTCTTTTGCCATAATTGAGCAACATCAGGGGCATTTGGGCAAAGCCAATGTGCTTGTGGGCGACCTTTAAAATCGACAACCTGATTATTTTCTACATCACCGACAAAATCGCCATTAAGAATATTTGCCCATGGAATGACTTTATATTTTCCACCGTCAGTGGCTTTTTTTATCGTCATCAGCGGATCTGCACCCGCTAAAATGGTGGGATCAACACGTTGGCTCAGACGAGGAAAATCAGTATGAGTATTGATATGTAGTGTACCTGTTCCCATAACCACATTATGAATAGGGTTATGAGGCAGATCGCCAACAGGGTAAGGGTTACGTTCAAAAATAGTATTAATTTCGACAAATAAATGCTCAACATGCTTCATACCATCAAGGCGTTGAAGAATAGCGGGCATGCCTTCGTCTAAAATATCATGTGGGTGAAGATGTATTCCTGCCATGAGTCGCTCCCATCTCGTTTAAAGATTTTTTTATTAGGGTTATCTCAATTGGATCTCGGGCATAAATTGAATTGATGGATAAACCGTGGCTAAGGCAAGAATAGCAATGCCATAAAGCGGGCCTTTTTCCCATAATTCAGAAAGCTCGATATTCACTTTGGTGTTAGCAAATAAATGTCTATCTAGATTTGCCTGAACACGCGGTAAAAAGGTGTCAGCAGAAC
>JAEYFY010000020.1 GCA_023454395.1 Pseudomonadota bacterium | reverse complement strand
ATTTAATCAATGATTTGCAAAGTGCGTTTGATGCAGCAACTAAAAGGTAACCATGGATCATGAGCGTAGTGGCGATTAAACAACAGGCGGAGCCGATTTGCCGTCAGTTACATAAATTCGGTGGTAGCAGTCTTGCGGATATAAAATGTTATCAACGTGTCGTGAATATCATGACGAACTATAGCCAACCTAATGACCTAATGGTGGTTTCTGCGGCTGGCTCTACGACAAATCAGTTGATTGACTGGCTAAAACTTAGTCAAAACGATCGCATTTCTGCCCATCAAGTTCAGCAAACGTTGCGCCGTTACCAGTTATCTTTAATTGAAGGATTACTTTCGAAAGAGAATGCAGAATTGCTTTCTCAAGCCTTTATTGCAGATCTTGAACGCTTAAGTTATTTGTTAGATAAACCTATTACAGACGCAACGTATGCAGAAGTTGTTGGTCACGGTGAAATTTGGTCTGCAAGATTAATGGCGAATTTGCTTACAGAACAAGGTTTACCTAGTGTGTGGTTAGATGCGCGAGAATTTTTGTGTGCTGAACGAGCGGCTCAGCCACAAGTCAACGAAACGTTATCTCGCCCATTACTCCAATCATTATTAGCTAAACATCCTGAAAGCCGTTTTGTTGTCACTGGTTTTATTAGTCGCAATCAACAAGGTGACACGGTCTTATTAGGTCGTAACGGTAGTGACTACTCTGCAACTCAAGTGGGTGCTTTAGCCGATGTTGGTAAAGTCACCATTTGGAGTGATGTTGCGGGTGTTTATAGTGCAGATCCTCGCAAAGTAAAAGATGCTTGTTTACTACCCTTGTTACGTTTAGATGAAGCGAGTGAATTGGCTCGATTAGCCGCCCCAGTTTTACATACGCGTACACTTCAACCCGTTTCAGGCAGTAATATCGATTTGCAACTTCGTTGTAGCTATCAACCAGAACAGGGTTCAACTCGTATAGAACGTGTTTTAGCATCAGGAACGGGCGCTAAAATCGTTACTAGCCATGATGATGTTTGTTTGATTGAACTCCAACTTTCATCTCATCAAAATTTCGAACAAGTAGCGAAAGAGGTTGATGAATTACTTAAGCGCGCCCAAATTCGTCCTTTAGCTACTGGCGTGGATAAAGACAGCCAGCTTTTACAACTTTGCTATACCAGTGAAGTGGCTAATAGTGCATTAGATGTATTACAAGATGCCGTTTTACCGGGTAAATTACATTTACGAGAAGGTTTCTCATTAGTGGCTTTAGTGGGGGCGGGGGTTTGTAAAAATCCATTGCATTGCCATCGTTTTTATCAACAACTTAAAGACCAACCGGTTGAATTTATTTGGCATGCGGAAGATAACATCAGCTTAGTGGCGGTATTACGTAATTATACTGAACATTTGTTGCAAGGTTTGCATCAAACATTATTTAGAGCTGAAAAACAAATTGGTTTAGTGCTGTTTGGTAAAGGGAATATTGGTTCACGTTGGTTAGAATTGTTTGCTCGAGAACAAGAGCCTTTATCAGCGCGTAGTGATTTTGAGTTTATTCTTGCGGGCGTGGTCGATAGTCGCCGCAGTTTGCTGGACTACCAAGGAATTAATCCTAGCCGCGCTTTGGCTTTCTTTGATAACGACGCGACTGAACATACGGAAGAATCACTCTATCTTTGGATGAGAGCGCATCCTTATGATGATTTAGTGGTTGTTGATATTACTGCCAACGAGTCTCTTGCTGCTTCTTATGAAGATTTTGCTAGCTATGGTTTTCATGTTATCAGTGCAAATAAAATTGCTGGCTCCGCTTCAAGTTTACGCTATCGTGCCACACGAGATGCTTTTTCTAAAACAGGTCGCCATTGGTTATATAACGCCACAGTGGGTGCGGGTTTACCAATTAATCATACAGTGCGTGATCTGCGTGAAAGTGGTGACACTATTTTATCAATTAGCGGTATTTTCTCTGGCACGCTTTCTTGGTTATTCTTGCAATTTGATGGCACCGTTCCTTTCAGTGAGCTGGTGGAACAAGCTTGGCAACAAGGATTAACAGAGCCTGATCCACGAATTGATTTATCAGGGCAAGATGTCATGCGTAAACTGGTTATTCTTGCTCGTGAAGCGGGTTATGACATAGAGCCAGAGCAAGTACGAGTTGAATCTTTAGTGCCTGTGCAAGCTGAAACCGGTTCGCTAGAAGAGTTCTTTGATAACAGTGCATTGATTAATGAACAAATGGCACAACGATTAGCGGCTGCAAATGAAATGGATATGGTATTACGTTATATCGCCCGTTTTGATGCTAATGGTAAAGCAAAAGTAGGTGTTGAAGCAGTGAGAAAAGATCATCCTCTCGCTTCGTTATTACCGGGGGATAATTTATTTGCGATTGAAAGTCGTTGGTATCGTGATAATCCGCTTGTGATAAGAGGACCAGGAGCAGGCAGAGATGTGACCGCTGGCGCAATTCAGTCAGATTTAAACCGCCTTTCTCAATTACTGTAATTTAATTTTTTCTCTTTTATAAAGATTATCAGCGGGTTATTTTCTGCTGATAATCTTTTGTCATTTTTGTGTCATATCACCCAATTTTTTTAATTTCTTTGGCTATACTTAATTTATCTCTAGTCACAAAGGAGCGATTGATGTCAAAAGTAGTAAGACAGATTGTCCCACTAAGAAATGAAATGACGGAGGTGACCCATCAAGCTAAAGAGAACTTTTGTCAGTAGCTCATGATGTGAAATTTAAGCGTCTTGAGTGGAAGTTGAAGCATGGTTACAACGTGTTAGAACGTTATTTAGAGTACAATTCGATTAACCACATTATTTACAACAGACAACCTAATTTACTGAAAGACAATTTGTTATTCTTAATTTAAAGCGCTGATATTCAGCGCTTTATTCGTTTTTATCTTATAAAAATTCTAATCGGGAAAATTTAATTTAGTAAAAAGGTAAAAGAGAAGAAAAATAAGGAATGAAAGAGAAACATGAGTTATAGCGCATCCGTAAAATAAGCTAAAAATCAAAAAACAGACCAGACAATTTATCAATATTAAAAAAAATCATCTAAATTTCTCACCAGATAAATTTTTACGTATCTCCTTCTTTTTAGTAAAAAACTCTTCGTAGTGAATAAGAAACGAAAAAATGTCCTTATTCTTAATAAAATTGAGCTAGAACAGCATGAATATTAGCCATTCTTATAAGACTAAAGCCGTAATTAAATTTCAGAAAAATCCCCCAAAACGATTATTTTCTGATATGAATAGTAGGCTAAGTAAAAAAAGCAGTGTGGCTTATCACAAAAATCAAAATAAAGTCACATTAGAAATGAAAGTTAATTACACAACTGGGAGGACATGACTTTTCTACTAGGAAGAAGCATGTTGTTACCGCCACAAAGACAAGGTCAGGAGTCTTATGAATCAACAATATTCTGCGATGCGTAGCAATGTCAGTATGCTTGGCAAGCTACTTGGAGATACGATAAAAGAAGCACTCGGTGAAGAAATTTTAGATAAAGTTGAATCTATTCGAAAATTATCTAAATCGTCACGAGCGGGTAATGAAGTTCAGCGACAAAAACTGTTGTTGACGTTGCAAAATCTCTCTAATGATGAATTATTACCTGTTGCTAGAGCATTCAATCAATTCTTAAACCTGACGAACGTGGCAGAGCAATACCATAGCATTTCGCCTCACGGTGAAGCTGCGAGCAATCCTGTGGCATTGGCAAAACTGATCACCCGACTAAAAGATAAGAATTTTACCGACGAGCAATTAAAAGAAGCTGTAGAGCAAATCTCTATTGAGCTGGTATTAACGGCACACCCAACCGAAATTGCACGTCGTACACTTATTCATAAGCTGGTTGAAGTGAATACCTGTTTATCTCAACTGGATCACGATGATTTAGCCGATTATGAACGCACAAACATCATGCGCCGTCTGCGCCAGTTAGTGGCTCAATCGTGGCATACCGATGAAATTAGAAAAATCCGTCCAACCCCAATCGATGAAGCAAAATGGGGCTTTGCGGTGGTTGAAAATAGCCTATGGGAAGGCGTTCCAGCGTTCTTACGTGAATTTAATGAGCAGCTTGAAGAATCGATAAATTTTAACTTGCCAGTAGAAGCATCACCAATTCGCTTTACCTCATGGATGGGCGGTGACCGTGATGGTAACCCAAATGTGACAGCAGAAATTACACGCCATGCTTTACTGCTAAGCCGTTGGAAAGCTGCCGATTTATTCTTAAATGATATTCAAGTCCTAGTTTCAGAACTTTCAATGACAGAAAGTACACCTGAACTGCGTGAATTAGCGGGTGGCGCTGAAATTGCAGAGCCTTATCGTGAAATTGCTAAACAATTGCGTACACGCTTACAAGTGACTCGTGATTATCTAGAGCAACGCATTAAAGGACAGCAGTCGTTACCACCAGAAGGCTTATTGATTGATAATGAAGAACTTTGGGAGCCGTTATACGCGTGTTATCAATCACTAACTCAATGTGGTATGCGTATTATCGCCAATGGGCAACTGTTAGATACGTTACGTCGTATTCGTTGTTTTGGCTTACAACTGGTGAAACTGGATATTCGCCAAGAAAGTACCAATCACACAGAAGCGCTCTCTGAATTAACACAATATTTAGAGCTTGGTGATTATGCAAATTGGTCTGAAGAGCAAAAACAAACATTCTTACTTGAAGAGTTAAACTCTAAACGTCCACTGATCCCAACAAATTGGCAGCCAAGTGCAGCGACTCAAGAAGTATTTGAAACTTGTCGCGTCATTGCACAATCACCTAAAGATTCTATTGCCTCTTATGTGATTTCAATGGCAAAAGTGCCTTCTGATGTATTAGCTGTAAAACTATTACTGAAAGAAGCTGGTGCGAATATTCGTTTACCTGTTGCTCCTTTATTTGAAACGCTTGAAGACTTAAATAATGCTGAAAGCGTAATGACCCGTTTGTTTAATATCCCTTGGTATCGTGATCTAATTGATGACAAACAAATGGTGATGATTGGCTATTCAGACTCTGCAAAAGATGCGGGTGTGATGGCAGCATCATGGGCGCAATATCGTGCTCAAGATGCATTAATCAAACTCTGTGAAAAATCAGGCGTAACATTAACGCTATTCCATGGACGTGGCGGTACGATTGGTCGTGGTGGTGCGCCAGCACATGCAGCTTTACTTTCTCAACCACCAGGAAGTTTAAAAGGTGGTCTGCGTGTGACAGAACAAGGCGAAATGATCCGCTTTAAGTTCGGATTACCACAAGTCACAATCAGTAGCCTTGCTCACTATGCTGGTGCAATCTTAGAAGCCAATTTATTGCCACCACCAGAGCCAAAAGCACCTTGGATTGAGGTTATGGATTCTTTGTCTGACGTTTCTTGTGCCATGTATCGTGACTATGTGCGAGGGCAAGAAGACTTTGTTCCTTACTTTAGAGCGGCAACGCCAGAAGGCGAATTAGGTAAACTACCATTAGGCTCTCGTCCTGCAAAACGTCGTCCTACCGGTGGGGTTGAAACCTTGCGTGCTATTCCGTGGATCTTCGCATGGACTCAAAACCGTTTAATGTTACCTGCTTGGTTAGGTGCTGGTGCCGCATTACAACATGAAATTGATAGCGGAAAACAAGCGGTATTAGACGATATGTGTGAGAACTGGCCGTTCTTTAATACACGTATTGCGATGTTGGAAATGGTGTACGCTAAAGCGGATTTATGGTTAGCGGAATATTACGATCAGCGTTTAGTCGAAGAGCGTTTATGGCCATTAGGATCTAAATTACGTCAGCAACTTTCTGATGATATTAAGAGTGTTTTGGCAATATCAAAAGATGAACACTTAATGGCAGATTTGCCATGGGTTGCTGAATCTATTGCACTACGTAATGTGTATACCGATCCATTAAACGTGCTTCAGGCTGAGTTGTTACAGCGCTCTCGCACACATAGCGAGTCAGATCCTCGTATTGAACAGGCGCTAATGGTTACTATTGCGGGTATTGCTGCGGGTATGCGTAATACAGGCTAGCGTCGCCAGTATTTAGCAATAAAAACAGCGCTTAATAACAGCGCTGTTTTTTTGTTTTTTATTTCTTATCTCTGATATTGATTTTATTTTTTTGCTTCTTCATAAGACTCAATCGCTCTTACTCGTGCTTTTGCGTGGTCAACAATGGGTAATGGATAATCAAGAGAATTATTGGTTTTTGCTGCCCACTCATGAGGTGTATGAATATAGCGATTCGGCACATTGGCGAGTTCAGGAAGCCAATGGCGGATAAATTCACCATCAGGATCGAACTTACGACCTTGGGTAGTAGGATTAAAAATTCGAAAATAAGGTACGGCATCAGTTCCTGTTGATGCAGCCCACTGCCAACCCCCGTTATTTGATGCGAAATCACCATCAATCAGTTGTGACATAAAATAACGTTCACCCCAACGCCAATCAATTAATAAGTCTTTGATAAGAAAACTTGCCGTGAGCATACGTAAGCGGTTATGCATCCAACCTGTTTGATTAAGCTGTCGCATCGCAGCATCAATAATAGGAAATCCCGTAGCGCCTTGAGTCCAAGCATTAAATTCATCTTGGTTGTTACGCCAATTGATTTTTTCTGTCCAAAGCTGAAAAGCAATGTGTTTGCATAAATTGGGATTTGCCACAATTAAGTGTTGGTAAAATTCTCGCCAAATAAGTTCATTAAACCAAACAAATGCACCTGATGTGTTGTTTTCTAAGAAATCAGGTTCAGTTTGGTAAAGGCGATTAAAACATTGCCGAATAGACAGTAATCCAATCGAAAGATAGGGGGATAATCGGCTGGTGCCATCAACTGCAGGAATGTCTCGCCATTTTGCATAATGTGGGACGCTTTCATAACAGAATTGTTTTAAGCGTTTAAGTGCCTCTTCTTCAGTAGAGATAAAAGAGGGCGAGCTTGTATTTTCAAGTGAAAATAGCGGTGCCTTTAAAGGTGATACCGTTTTTTGATGCGCCCTGATCTCTGGGATAGGCAATGAAGCGTTATTTTGTGAAAAAAAGAGCCGCAAGAATGCATTTCTAAAGGGAGTAAAAACTTTATACATCTCCCCTTGTTGGGTGATTACATTACCCGGCGGAATAAATACATTGTCATGATAAGCATAAACGGTTGTCTTATTCTCTAGTAACTCAATGACTTTTTTATCACGGCGTTGTTCATTAAGAGCATATTGGTGATTGAAAAAAAGCGCAGTGACTTGATGTTGTTGGCAATACTCAGCCACTTTATCGGCCGCATTTGAATAAGTATCACTAATCACGACAGTCAGTGGAATATTGAGTTTTGCCAGTGATGTTGACAGATCTAGCAAAGCATCATGAATAAACGCCTGACATGACAAAGCCATATTGCGGGCTTTCCATTGTTCAGGCGTTACGGTGAAAATAGCATGCACCTGTGCTTGTGTATCTTGGCAAGCGTTAAAGAGTGCCTTGTTATCCGTCACTCTTAAATCATTACGAAACCAAACCAAATGAACAGAAGACGGGTGCATGTAACCTCTCTTAATCTAATTTAGGATGTTGATCGATAAGTGCTTGGCGTTTTTTCTGTAATGTCTCAATTTCAGCTTCAATATCTTCAACTCGTTGCTCGATATTATCATAATGCTCAGACAGAATTTCTTTCGCCTCTGATCTGTCTGATGCCGCAGGGGTTGCGCCTCGTAACGGTTTATTTGCAGTTTCAATCATCTTAATCCCTGTGATCAAACCGACAACCGCAACAATCATCAGATAATAAGCAGGCATATATAAATCACCGGTTGCTTCAACTAACCAAGCGGCTGCTGTTGGTGTTGCACCTGCCACTAATACAGAGATATTAAATGCAATAGCTAATGCACTATAACGAATATGCGTTGGGAATATGGCGGGTAAAATCGATGCCATTACCCCAGTAAAACAGTTGAGTAGGATCGCAAGAATTAATAATCCTAAGAAAATTAAGCCGATTTCATCACTGTTAATCATCATAAACGCAGGGTAAGCAAGGACAAACAACCCGATGCTACCACCGATAACAAATGGTTTACGGCCAACTTTATCACTCAATAACCCGATGACAGGCTGTACAAACAACATCCCTATCATAATCGCGATGATGATCAGTACACCGTGATCTGCCGAATAATTTAAGTTATGAGATAAATAACTCGGCATATACGTTAATAACATATAGTAGGTCACGTTAGTGGCAATCACTAAACCGACACACACCGTTAAGCTTTTCCAATATTTTGATGCGATTTCACGTAATGAAACACGCGGTGGATTTTCGATAGATTTACGATCATCGCTGTTCATTTCATCAACATGCTGTTGGAATGCAGGCGTTTCTTCTAAAGCATGACGTAAATATAAGCCAATAAGACCTAATGGTAATGCTAAGAAGAACGGGATACGCCATCCCCACTCATGGAATGCTGTTTCTCCAAGGGTAGTAGAAATAAGTACAACAACACCTGCACCCAGAACAAAACCAGCAATAGAACCGAAGTCTAACCAGCTTCCCATAAATCCACGTTTACGGTCTGGTGAGTATTCAGCAACGAAAATCGCCGCGCCGGAATATTCACCACCAATGGAGAAACCTTGTGCTAATTTAGCCAGCAATAATAAAACGGGTGCCCAGATCCCAATAGTTTCATAAGCAGGAATAAGACCAATGGCAAACGTACTGAGTGCCATAATAATGATGGTGACAGATAACACTTTCTGACGACCAAATTTATCCCCTAGCATCCCAAACACAATGCCACCTAATGGTCTTACAAGGAAAGGTACAGAGAATGTGGCAAGGGCTGCAATCATCTGTACACCCGGAGATGCGCCAGGGAAAAACACTTGACCTAAAACATAAGCGAGGAAGCCGTAGACACCGAAGTCGAACCATTCCATGGCATTACCTAACGCCGCAGCGGTAATGGCTTTTTTCAGCTTACTATCATCAATAATTGTTATATCATTGATTTGTAATGGTTTATTTCTTTTCTTCTTCATTTTCATATTAAGTGACCTTTTATTAAGGTATTCGTAATTTCTTGTTATTCAATTAATTAAAAGAAATGAAGTGACTATTTGTTAGCGAGAGGAGTAAGTAATAAAAGTTCACTAAAAAACAGCTTACTTCTACCTATTTTAAATAGTGATATTAAGCTAATAGATAAGAGAATATTTATTAAGTATAGATGAGATTAAATAAGATTTTAGGAAGTTTTTTTTGTTGTTTTGATATAACAAAACATAGCCTCTAGTATTAAAATGTGATCGTTATCATAACGTAATTCTGCTTTTGTGTAAAATTTGCAGTGCGAGAGATTTTAAATTTACGTTAAGTGAACTTAAAATTTCGAAAAGAAAAATTAAAAAACAAGATCGATTTTTATCATAAATAACAATCGGTTAATTTGATTTGTCGTGTTTTTTGATACAGGCTAACGCATTTGTATGGGTATTATGCATAATACAAAGACCGAAAGGGAAATAGAAAATAATAACACCTTATTTTACTTTATTATTCTTTCGAATAGTGAAGATGAAAATGTGGATAATAGAATAGATCTCGCTATTCTTATTATTGATTATATCAAGATAGTATCGAAATAGTATGACGGGATATCACGACAGAGATAGTAAAGATAGCCTCGTCCTTACCCGTATTAGAATAACAACTTATAAATTTAATAATTAACCGCGCATTTGTGCAAATGAACCCAGGTACCTCTATGAACATTAATCAACTGAAAAGCTTTGTTGAAGTCGTGAAAAATAATTTCAACATTACTAATGCAGCTGAAAAACTTTATACCTCACAACCGACAATCAGTAAGCAACTAAAAATATTAGAAGATGAATTAAGTGTGTCGCTATTTGTGCGTAAAAATAATAACTTATTAGCATTAAGCCCTATGGGTAAAGAAGTCCATAAAATTGCTTGCGATATCCTTGGGCAAGTTGACCGGATCAAAAGCATTGTGGCTGAAGAAGATCGTAATAAAAAAGTCGATTTACATATTGCGACAACACATACACAAATTCGTTATTCATTGCCGAATGTGATTGATCACTTTCGTCGTTATTACCCTAATATCTCGCTACATTTTCATCAGGGCGCACCGGCTCAATTAGCGGAAATGGTTAAAAATGGTGATGTGGATTTTGCGATAGCGACAGAATCTATGCACCTTTATGAAGATCTCATTACACTGCCTTGTTATCGCTGGACGCGTAGTTTATTGGTTCCTTATGATCATCCTCTTGCTTTATTGAAAGATGATGAGCAGGTTACTATCGAGCAGATGGCAGAGTATCCACTGATTACTTATGTTTTTGGTTTTACGAGAGGATCTAAATTAGACAAAGTCTTTTATAAAAATAATCTTAAGCCTAAGGTGGCGTTAACCGCGACGGATACAGAGATTATTAAATACTATGTTAAGCGACATTTAGGCATCGGTGTTATTGCAGCTGCTTCATATGATGAAACAGAAGATAGTGGCGCACTAAAATGTATTAATATCGATCATTTAGTGCAACCAAGTTATACCCATATTTGTGTTAGTAAACATACTCATATGAAAGATTATATGCATGAGTTTATTTCTCTCTATGCCCCCCATATTGATAGAAATATTATTCAGATGCCAGATCAATGGGAAACACAATGGCACAGTAAAGAGGTCTATCAGGGATTGCCTGATTTGCGTTCTGTAAATATTAATAATATCGCGACAGAATAAGAATAGAAGTAGAATAAGAATAAGCCCGTTCTTGCGGGGGCAATGAACGGGCTTAGGCAGAATAAGAAAAAGGTTAGCGAGTCAGAATATTTACAAAAATCTGAGCGCCCACTAATAAACAATCATCATCGACAAAATAAGGATTAGCGTGTAGGTAGTTATTAATTCCTTTCGCTTGATTACCACTTCCTAAGAAGAACATGGCACCAACCTTACCTTTTGTGGCGTTAACCATATAGCTAAAGTCTTCACTGCCTGTCATTGGTTTACCGTTCGATTCAATATTTTCTTCTGGTAAGAATTTACGCATCGCATCTAATAAACGCTGATGTGCAGTTGGATGATTCACAACAGCAGGGTATCCGCTATAGCTTAATGTGGTTTTAAATCCACCCGCTGTACTGCGTGCAACGATTTCATCAAAACTTGCTTTCAGTACTTGGTCGGTATTTTCATCCATAGAACGGATAGTACCGCGAGCTTGTACGTGATCAGCTAATGCATTAGGGATTGTTCCCCCATTGATCATGCCACAACCAAATACCGCAGGGCTAAATGGATCTGTCTTTTTGGCAACAACATAATCCATATAGTCAATTAAGCGCGTTGCTTCACGAATGGCATCTAATCCTTTGTGTGGTGTTGAACCATGTGCAGAAACACCATAAACATCTAATGTCCATGCTGAACCATAAGACGACATCACACCATCATTAAAGCGAACACAACCTGTTTCTATAGCGGCATCATTATGAAGTGCGTATGTTTCATCAACGCCTTCCATACACCCCATTTCCACCATTTTTTCAGCGCCAGGTACACGCATATCTTCTTCTGCCATTTGGAAAATAAAGCGGACATTGGATGTCATCTCTTGTTTATTTTCGGCAAGATACTTAGCACTGGTTAATGCCATGGTCATATGGGTATCGTGACCACAGTTATGCGCACAACCTTGGTGGATTGAACTGTGTTCATTATTGGTTAAGTCTGGCATTTCTAATCCGTCCATATCTGCACGGATAGCAATTAATGGAAATTCAGAATTAACAATTAAGTCTGCTGTGAAACCAGTATATCCATCAAAAGTTTTAATTTGATAACCAAAACTTTCCATTAATTCACGACAATATTTAGATGTTTTATATTCTTCACCTGATAGCTCAGGTATTTTATGCAGGTCTTGTCGTGTTTTTTTACTAAAGTCATTTAATTGAAAGAGTTTTTCACTGACATTATAAATATTATTCATTAGAT
>JAEYFY010000384.1 GCA_023454395.1 Pseudomonadota bacterium | reverse complement strand
ACAATTGCTAAAGTGGCACCCTGTAGGTCATTTTTGGTTAAACCTAAGTGAAATACATCAGACATATCGGACTCCTCAATGGGACAAAACCAATGATCATTAAATTAAAAGTTACTGTATCAGTTTTCCAGACCTTTTTAGTGACCGACATCACTTACAAGGCAACAAACAAAGTAACAATTTCATAAAATTGTGATTGCTATCACAAAAAACGGCATATAAAAGACATGATCCGCAAGCACAATATCAATATTTGCCAGCATCAATCATTAACTAAAGTAAACATTTCTCTCATCAGTATAGATGCGATAAATACATTATTGAACATATACTCTAAATAATTCGAGGTGTAGCTAGGCGACAAGTGAATGAGCCGCGAATAAACGCAGTCAACAACGCTACGACTTAAAATTCAACGAGTAAGTACTCTAAATAATTCAAGTCACAGCTAGGCGACAAGTGAATGAGTCGCTAGAAGCATACATAAGTATGTGACTAGTGCGAATGAACGCAGTCAACAACGCTGTGGCTTGAAGTATGACGAGTATGGCGAATGAGCGCAGTCAACAACGCTACGGCTTGAAGTATGACGAGTAGCTTGAAGTACAACGAACATAACGAGTAAACTACCCGCCCTTAAAAACATCGAATGTGACAAACAGATCGTCATTGGAGTGAACATGAGCTTATTTAACCAAATTGCGAGCCTACTAGGTGGCGAAAAAATCAATCAATATAAAACTGTCCTTGACTGGATTGGATCTCAAGGCGGCATTGAAGGCTTAGTAAAGCAATTTGATACAGCAGGTTTAAGTGAGCTTATTCAATCTTGGATAAGTACAAAGACAAATTTACCTATCAGTGCTGAACAAATCGTAGCGGTTTTTTCATCACCGGTGATTAATGAACTTGCGTCAAAAATTAATTTAAGTGCAACAGAAGCTTCTGAAATGGCGGCACAATATTTACCTAAATTAATTGATAAAGTCACCCCAGATGGCGTTGTACCTAAAGACTTAGACTTAGTCAGTGCGGGTATGGATATTTTAAAAGCGAAAATTTTTGGCGGCTAAATAAACAGACTGCGTTTTCCCTTATATCCCATAAGAGAAAACGCATCATATTCTTAATAATCAAAATTGATTACAGCAAACCTTCTTCAATCAATGCTTCATGAAAACGTTGTTTCTCTTCAGGCGTTGCCTGAATACGTTCTAAAGGTACATCCAAAGCATAAGGGATATTTTGTTGTGGTGAATAAACGGCTAATACGTAGGTATTTCCATTTTGCTCAATCACAATAGGTGGTGTTTTCTTATTTCCTGAATAAGCAATACGGATATCTTTACCCTCTAAATTAAGATGATAAGTCGCAATAAATTGCTTATTACTCACTACCATTTTTGCAGGAATAGCGATTAACTTTAAAGGCTGAGTTCCCACTGATAATAATGCTTTTCTCACTTTACTCGTCAATATTTGACGATAGATAAAAAAGACCACACTAAAACCAAATAAGCCGATAAAAATAACCGTACTCATTAAGCGAAGCCAAATATTATCTATCGCCACATCAACGGTCATTTTACTGAGATCATTAGCATCAGCGACGGGTTCAACTAACACATCTTTAGGGCCTAAATCTAAAAAAGTAAAATTACGCGAAACTTCATTGCCTTTATAACGTAAATCAACACTACAGTTAGTCAGAACAAAAAGTTGAGAACGACAAGAGCCATTTACCGTAGCATCAACAGGTACTGCATTCTCACTGATTTTATAATCATAAAGAATATTGGGAATTTGATAAGCACTAAATACCGTCATTGCTAACATGAAAATAACTAAGAATAAGGTGCGAAATAATCCACCGTCTCCTCTTAGTGGAACTAATTTCAAAGGTCGAGTTGGAAAAGCATCTAATACTTTATCCGAAAGTTTAATGCTAGTTTGCACAATAATTATATCCATAAAATTAGAGAGTTTTGCAGTATAGCAACTCTAATGAATATCAATAATAAGATTTACTCTGGGTTTTAATGAATACCTTTTTTAAGTTTTATATAAAGTTAGCCTGCTATTTTGACTATGCGACTTATCTAAAGTGACAGTTCAAAAATAACAGGCTAATAAACAATTAATTCTTTTATTACGCGTTTTGGCGTAAATATTTAGCAGCCTCAACCATATTCGCTAATGCTGCGCGTGTTTCAGTCCAGCCTCGTGTTTTTAATCCACAATCTGGATTCACCCATAAACGCTCTGCGGGAATTCGAGATTGTGCTTTTCTTAATAAACCGACGATCCATTCCACATTTGGCACATTAGGTGAGTGAATGTCATAAACACCTGGTCCAATTTCATTTGGATAATCAAAGTGCTCAAAAGCTTCTAGCAATTCCATATCTGAACGTGATGTTTCGATTGTAATCACATCAGCATCCAGCGCTGCGATTGAATCCATGATGTCATTAAATTCGCAATAACACATATGGGTATGGATTTGTGTCTCATCATCAGCAATGGCGGCACTTAATTTAAAGGCATCGACTGCCCAATCAAGATAAGCCTGCCACTCATTACGACGCAGTGGTAAACCTTCACGTAACGCAGGCTCATCGATTTGAATAATCCCAATACCTGCTTTTTGTAAGTCATCCACTTCATCACGCAGTGCTAACGCTATCTGTTTTGCAATCGTTTCACGCGTTACATCTTCACGAGGGAAAGACCAACATAAAATTGTCACAGGACCTGTTAACATGCCTTTGACTGGTTTTTCTGTTAATGACTGCGCGTAAGTTGCCCAATCCACAGTAATCGGAGCTGGACGACTAATATCACCGATAATCACAGGTGGTTTTACACAACGGGAGCCATAGCTTTGTACCCAGCCATTTTGCGTAAACACATAACCATCAAAATGTTCACCAAAATACTCCACCATATCGTTACGTTCAGCCTCACCATGAACTAACACATCAAGGCCAAGATTTTCTTGTTCGGATATCGCTTGCTTAATATGTTCGCTGATATTTGTACGATAAGCTGCCGTATCGATGCGTCCTTTCTTAAAATCTAAACGGACAGTACGAATTTCTGTTGTTTGTGGGAATGAGCCAATCGTAGTGGTTGGCCATAATGGCAAATTAAACCGAGTACGTTGTACTTCTGCACGTTGAGTATAAGGTGAATTTCTTTCACTATCTTGTGCTTCAATTGCCTGTAAACGAGCTTCAACTGTTGCATTATGTACGCGGGTCGAGTGTTGACGTTGACGAATTGGCGCACTGTATTGTGCCAGTTGTTCATCATACTCACCTTCTGGTGCATTCAACGCCTTAGCTAACAAAGCGACTTCTTCACATTTCTGAACAGCAAAAGCAAACCAGCTTTTGACTTCATCATCAAGTTTCGTCTCTGCATTTAAATCAATTGGACTATGCAGTAATGAACATGAAGTACCAATCCACAATGGACGTTTCCCTTTTAATGCAATCACTTGCTGATAACGTGTACTTAAATCTGCTTTCCACACATTTCGACCATTAATCACACCTAATGACAGAACCCAATCTTTAGGTAATGCTTGGTGTAAGTGCTGCAAATCATCTTGCCCTGCTGAAATATCAACATGAAGCCCCTCAACAGGTAAATTTTTAATAATATCAAGATGATGAGAAATACCATCAAAATAGGTTGTCAGCAGTAATTTAGCTTGTCCTGTTAATGCTTGATAAGCTGTTTGATACGCATTTTGCCATTCAATAGGTAAATCCAGTACTAATGCAGGCTCATCAATTTGTATCCACTCAATACCTTTCTCTTTTAATGCAGAAATAACTTGTTGATAGATAGGTAAAATATCTTTTAGAAGCGTTAATCTATCAAATTCAGGACCTTTTACTTTACCTAGCCACAAGTAAGTCACAGGACCCAGTAAAACAGGTTTTATTTTATGACCTAACGCTAATGCTTCATCGACTTCTTCTAATAGCGCTTTCCATGCAAAGCTAAATGACTGACCTTGCTGAAATTCAGGCACGATATAGTGATAGTTAGTATTAAACCATTTCGTCATTTCAGATGCAGCTGCAGGCTTACCTGTTGGCGCTCTACCACGAGCGACTCTGAATAGAGTATCAAGATCAAGTGAGCCATCTTCATTACGGTGACGAGGCGGCACATTACCTAACAGTAGGCTTGTACCTAACACTTGGTCATACCAAGCAAAATCACCGACAGGTAATAATTCAACACCTGCATCTGCTTGTTGTTGCCAATGGCGAGCGCGAAGCTCTTTACCCACCGCAACCAATTCTTCTTGTGAAATCTTGCCTGCCCAATAATTTTCTTGCGCCTTTTTTAGCTCTCTATCTAAGCCAATACGAGGGAAGCCAAGTGTGTGATTGCGAATTGTCATAATTAAAATCCTATTTTTAGCCGTCTAGATGTTTACACATCCATAATCTACAGGTAGTGTATAAATCACAAGCGCAAATTTTTCATCAACAACTTGAAGGTTTCTCATGATAGAAATAAAACATTTAAAAACGATCTTAGCCTTGAAGCACACAGGCTCTCTTGCTAACGCAGCAAATCAATTGCATCAAACGCAATCGGCTCTTTCACATCAATTTAGTGAATTAGAACATCGCCTTGGTTATCGAATTTTTGTGCGTAAAAGCCAGCCACTGCGCTTTACTTCACAAGGAGAAGTGCTCGTTAAATTAGCAGAAGAAGTATTGCCTATTGTTCGTAGAGCCATTGAAGCATGTAATGAGCCTGGTAGTGTGAATTTGAATATAGCCATTGAATGCCATAGTTGTATTCAATGGTTAACCCCTGCATTACAGCAATATCGTCAAACATGGCCTGAAGTGACTGTTGATTTTCATTCGGGTGTGACTTTTGATCCACAGCCAGCATTATTACAACGTGAATTAGATGTGGTGTTAACATCCGATATCTTGGATGATCCTCGTTTACACTACACTCCGTTATTTGACTATGAGGTGAAATTAGTTTTATCGCCAGATCACCCTCTTGCTAATCGCTTACATATTCAGCCACAAGATTTAATTGCAGAAACCTTATTTATTTATCCCGTACAAAGAGAGCGCTTTGATGTATGGCGTCATTTCTTACAACCTGCGGGGATCACACCACATTTTAAACATGTCGATAATACGTTGTTATTAATTCAAATGGTTGCAGCCGGCATGGGAATAGCGGCATTACCTCATTGGGCTGTTGAGAATTTTGAAAAACAAGGCTTAGTGGTTACAAAAACATTAGGTGAGGGATTATGGAGCCGGTTATATGCCGCTAACCGTAGTGGAGAGCAACATCAACCGGCAATTCGGGAGTTTATTCGTTTATCAGGTCAGCACGCTGTTAACAATCTTCCTTTTGTAAAGCAGGTCGGCGTATCCAGCGCCGATGGATCCAAAGTGATGCAACAATCAGGCTCGCGCCTATGATGAAACTTGGCCAATTTGGATGTTGCTGCCAAATAGAAAAATTCACTAACAATCCTGCTGGAACCATCATGTTATTCATAATAGCTAAGGTTCCAGCATCAACTTGTGTGGCACCGTAGTTCCACATAAAATACCCGATCCCAGAAGCGCCAATTCCTAACCAGAGTAAAACACCCCACTGTAGTGATGTTGTTGGCATTTTCTGCCAATCAGCAAAACACAGAGCGCCAATCAATGAAACGACAACGGCACCAAGGTAAAACCAAGAAAATGCATGATGTTGTGGAATAGGATGCACTTCCATTAATCGTTTATAACCCACCTGACCAATTGCAAAGAAAATATTAGCCAGTTGTACTAATAACAGACCATACCAAAAATCATCACTTAAATGGTCATAGCGAATAATCGCAGCCCCTAACACCGCTAATAATGAGCTAAATGCATAACCCCAACGTAATTTCTGACGTTCTAATAAATCATAAATTAACGTGACATAAAGCGGTGTTAATACCGTAAATAGTAAGAATTCTGCAACAGTCAAATAGTTATAAGCATGGAAGACGAACAGATACATAATACCGAGTTGGCAAGCACCCACCAGCATATAAAGCAGGATCACCTTAAAGCGGATCCCCTTCCAACGTAAGAAAGGTAAGAAGACTAAAGCCGCTAAAGAAACGCGGATCAAAACAGAGAGCCAGCTATCAACCTGACCCGCGAGATACTCGCCGATCAGGCTAAAAGAAGCCGCCCATAACAATGTTGTAATAACAAGCAACCACATAATTAGCTATCTTTCTCTACTAATAACGCTTCCATTAAATCCAACTCATGTAGCAATAGTTGGAGTGTTTCATTACTGATTTTTCGCGTTGCTCTTAAATGGTAAAGCTCCCCTCGTTCAGCACGCAATGCTGTTAAACGAAAACGTCTTTCGAGATCTTCTTCTAACGCGTTATGGATCATTTCATCTTGGTCTGCAGTACGGCGTCTTAAATAACCCGTTACACGAGAAGCAACTTCATTAATTTCTTCTGCATCCAACTGCTCTTCGGTACTTGCTGCTAAGCGCTCTTCCATTTTATTCAGGCTGACCATTGCCACTTCTGCCATCACTTTACGCGCATAGCGAACTTCGTTTTTATCTGCTTCTTTGTCCGTTGCCTTCACACCTTTTAATAGGAAAGGAAGTGAAATAATACCCACTAAAATTGACAGTAAAATGACCCCCGCAGCAATAAAGATAATTTGATAACGCCCAGGGAAAGTACTGCCATCGGTTAAAAAGAGTGGGATAGAAAGCGCACCGGCAAGCGTAATCGCACCACGAACACCCGCAAATGACGATAACCACAACTCACGCGTTGTGTAATTAGCGAAATCAAGAGGATGTTTTTTCATAAAGATCAGGCTGATTTTTTTCATTAGCCATAGCCATGTAAATCGCAGGATCAGCAGCGCAAAGTAGATAACGAAAACAGCAGCAAACAACATCCAGACTTCAACTTCTGGGTCAAGATCGGCTTGAATAACAGAGCTTGTCCAGATAATAGGAAGCTGTAAACCAAGCATGATAAAGACAAGACCGTTAAAGACAAATTCAAGCATTGACCACACGCTATCAGCACGTAAACGCATCGCAAGAGGTGCATTTCTGATAACGCCTGATTTACTGATAGTCATACCGGCAGCAACAGCCGCTAAAATACCTGAAAAACCAATATGTTCTGCAATAAGATAAGAGGCAAAAGGTAGCAATAACATAAAGACGATTTGTGTAGCCGGATCGTCTCCGCTCCAACGACTCATTAATCGTAAAGATTTACTGTAAACTAAGGTGACACCGATACCAGCCAGTAATCCCCCAACAGCGACTTTAAAGAATTCAAGGGTTGCACCACCAACAGTAAACACCATTGTGCCCATTGCCACTGCAACCGCAAATTTCAAGGCAACCAGACCTGAAGCATCATTCATTAATGCTTCACCTTCTAAGATGCCCATTATTCGCTTAGGTATTCGCCCTTTACCGACAATGGAAGAGAGTGCAACCGCATCCGTTGGCGAAAGTACCGCCGCCAATGCAAATGCTGAAATAAGAGGGATACTTGGCATCATCCAATAAATCAGATAACCGATACCAACAACTGTCACCATGACTAAAACAAGCACAAGAATAAAAATCTCACGCCCATTTTGGATAAATTCTCGTGTCGGTGTTTTCCAACCATCAACAAAAAGTAAAGGTGGGATCAATAGAACGAGGAATAATTCAGGATCAAAAGTGACATGTAAACCAAACTGAGGCCATG
>JAEYFY010000365.1 GCA_023454395.1 Pseudomonadota bacterium | reverse complement strand
TTTGGTGGCCCCTACTGGACTTGAACCAGTGACCAAGCGATTATGAGTCGCCTGCTCTAACCAACTGAGCTAAGGGGCCTTAATGGAGTGTGATTATACGTGCCATTTGGCACGAGGTCTAGCCTTTGAATGACTGTATGCGCAAATTCTGTTCAATCTAAACAATAAAAAAATAAAACAGAGAATAACTGTGATATCAATAACATAGCGTAACGATTTATAGGTAAGCTTACGCACAGGTGCAATAATATAAATAATAAGGCTATTTTTTATAAATATGTGTAGGTGAAATCTATCCTAGATTAGATAGATTGTTGATACCGTATCGAAATCCCATAAAAAAACGCCTGTGATATCACAGGCGTTTATTATAACTTTTATTGAAAAGTAAGTTGATTACTCATCAAGGAAGCTACGTAACACTTCAGAACGGCTTGGGTGGCGTAATTTACGCAGAGCCTTCGCTTCAATCTGACGAATACGTTCACGGGTAACATCAAACTGTTTGCCCACTTCTTCCAAGGTATGGTCGGTATTCATATCGATACCAAAACGCATACGCAGGACTTTCGCTTCACGTAATGTTAAACCTGCTAACACTTCGTGAGTTGCTGAACGTAAGCTTTCTGATGTTGCAGAATCCAGTGGTAATTCGAGAGTAGTATCCTCGATAAAATCACCTAAATGTGAATCTTCATCGTCACCGATTGGTGTTTCCATGGAGATTGGTTCTTTAGCGATTTTCAGTACCTTACGGATTTTATCTTCAGGCATCAGCATGCGTTCTGCTAGCTCTTCTGGTGAAGGCTCTCGTCCCATCTCTTGCAACATTTGACGCGAGATACGGTTCAGTTTATTAATCGTTTCGATCATGTGAACAGGGATACGAATTGTACGCGCCTGATCCGCGATTGAACGAGTAATTGCCTGACGGATCCACCATGTTGCATAAGTTGAGAATTTATAACCACGACGGTATTCAAATTTATCAACCGCTTTCATCAGACCGATATTCCCTTCCTGAATGAGGTCAAGGAACTGTAAGCCACGGTTGGTATATTTTTTCGCGATAGAGATAACGAGACGTAAGTTCGCTTCGACCATCTCTTTTTTCGCACGACGTGCTTTTGCTTCACCGATAGACATACGACGGTTAATATCTTTAACCTGTTCGATTGTCAGTCCAGTTTCAACTTCAATTTGTTGCAGTTTTTGTAGACTGCGTTGTACTTCTTCTTCAATACCTGCCAGCTTTTCAGACCAAGGCTTATTCATTGCACGAGCAGCAGTGAACCATGTGTCATTGGTTTCGTTACCTGTAAACAGCGTAATGAAGTTTTTCTTTGGCATCTTAACTTGATCAACACAAAGACGCATGATGTGACGCTCTTGAGCACGAACTCTGTCCATCATGTCACGCATGTTGTTAACTAAATAATCAAACTGTTTCGGTACTAAACGGAACTGTTTGAAAATTTCAGATAACAATAAGATTTCAAGCTCTGTATCTTTGTGGTTACGACCTTTCGCCTTGATAGTTTGGCGAGTTTTTTCGTATTGCTCACGAAGCTCAGTAAACTTCTGGCGCGCTAATTCAGGATCGATGCTGTTATCGTCATCGCTATCGCTGTCATTGTCGCCATCTTCGTCTTCATCTTCATCTTCGTCTTCAGCGTCATCGGCAACTTCATCATCTTCTTTGCCTAAATTGACATCTTCACTTTCTGCCATTTCTTCGGCATTAGGGTCAATAAACGCAGTAATTAAGTCTGAAAGACGTGCTTCGCCAGCTTCAACACGATCATACTGTTCAAGAAGATATGTAATTGCTTCAGGATATTCTGCAACAGAACATTGAACTTGGTTAATACCATCTTCAATGCGTTTTGCGATATCAATTTCACCTTCCCGGGTGAGCAGTTCAACGGTACCCATTTCGCGCATATACATACGCACAGGGTCGGTTGTACGGCCAATCTCAGATTCTACACTAGAAAGCACCTGAGCTGCGGCTTCTGCAGCATCATCATCAGTATCATTTGAATTTTCTGCCAGCATCAGATCATCGGCGTCAGGTGCTTCTTCCATAACCTGAATGCCCATGTCGTTAATCATCTGGATGATGTCTTCGATTTGATCTGAATCGACGATATCTTCCGGCAGATGGTCATTGACCTCAGCATAGGTCAGGTAGCCTTGCTCCTTACCTTTAGTAACAAGTAGCTTCAGCTGTGACTGCGGGTTTTGCTCCATAAGACGGTATCCACACTTCAAAGTAATTTGGGTTGGTGTCGGTCGGCGATAACTGTTCAGCCAACAATAACTACGGAGGGGCATTTTCATTGTCGATTGCTACGGTCCCCTCAGCGTAGCAAATGTAGGTTTTTAGTATCTACCGATAGCGGCAATTAAGCCGTGTTTTTAATCTTAATTCTGTGTTTACTTTTTAACGCGTGCCTGTATTATCAATTGGACTTCTTCGCGTTCATCTTGCGTTAGGCCTTCTGTTCTCTCTTTCGCAATAAGCGCGTTTAAACGTTCATCCATTGCGGTTAAAAAAAGATGATCTAACGTGTCTGTAAAGGTTTTCTCTGCAATCTCATCTATATCTATATCGTTCCACATTGCCAATTTTTCAAGCTGTTTACCGAATTTATTCTCTCTATAGAGTTCGATAATCTGTCCTGTATTCAGGCCTGGTTGTGCTTGGCAAACAGAAACTAATTCAATAAAAAGTGATAGACCTGCAATTTTTTCTGTACTTAATCCCTCGAGAGGGGGCACTAATTTAGAGAACTCTGGGTTTTGTATCAATAGGGCAATCAATATACGCATCGGCGTTGTGCGTAATTTTGTCGGTTGATACGATAACTCGTGATTAACCGGCGTTCTACCAAATAAACGATCCATTTGCTCAATATCGGGATTTCCCGTTAAGCTTCCAAGTTCTCTTAATAAATATAGACGCAAAGTTTCACTTGGGATCTTATCTATTAATGGTCGGGCTAAACTATATAGCTTACCATTGCCTTCTTGAGTACTTAGATCCACTTGAGGAACGAGTGAATCAAATAAAAATTCTGATAATGAATGTGCTTGTTCCATACGCTTTTCAAAAGCGTCTTTACCTTCACGACGAACCAATGAATCAGGATCATCACTTTCGGGTAAAAACATAAAACGTAAAGAGCGACCATCATTTAAAAAAGGAAGGGCGGTTTCTAATGCTCGCCATGCGGCATCACGTCCAGCTCTGTCTCCATCATAGCAGCAAATAATGTTATCCGTTGTCCGAAAGAGCAACTGGATATGTTCTGCTGTGGTGGAAGTTCCTAATGAGGCAACGGCATAATCAATACCAAACTGCGCTAATGCCACAACATCCATATAACCTTCAACAACTAATAGCTTTGTGACATTATTATTAGATTGTTGTGCTTCATAAAGCCCGTAAAGTTGACGTCCTTTATGGAATATCTCTGTTTCTGGTGAGTTTAAGTATTTAGGTAAATCATCACCTAAAACACGTCCACCAAAGGCAATAACACGACCACGTCTATCTCGGATAGGAAACATGACTCGTTGGCGAAAACGATCATAAGTACGACCATTATCGTTAGTTATTACCATACCCGCTTCAAGAAGTAAGGCTTTATTATCGGCACTTTGACCAAAACGTTTTAGGGCGTTATCCCAACCTGCTGGTACAAATCCAATAGAAAAACGGGTAATAATATCTTCACTAAGCCCACGATGCGCAAGGTAGTTTCTTGCTTCCTGTGCATCAGGTTTATTGAGAGCGCTACTATAATACTGATTCAATTTCTCCATCACTTGATAGAGATTTTGTCTTATATGTCGTTCAATAGGGCTACTGCTTGTTCCTGATTCATAAGGAACTTCTAACCCATGCATTGCTGCTAACTCTTCAATGGTTTCGACAAAATCGAGCCTGTCGTAATTCATCAAAAAATCAATAGCATTGCCATGCGCGCCGCAACCAAAACAGTGGTAAAACTGTTTGTCGCTATTTACTGTGAAAGAGGGCGTTTTTTCATTATGAAACGGACAACACGCTGAATGATTTTTGCCTTGTTTTTTTAACGGCACGCGAGCGTCGATAAGATCGATGATATCGGTTCGAGCTAGCAAATCATTGATAAATGAACGTGGAATTCGTCCAGCCATAAGCCCTTTTACGCCTGTTGTTGAACGAGAATAAGCCGCGCTCTCAGAAGAAAGCACGGCCTTTAACTGCGACTACAGTGTCTGCATACGTTGCGGTACAAGCCGCAAAATATTAGTACAGACGAGTACGACGTGCGTTTTCGCGAGCTAATTTTTTAGCGTGACGTTTTACTGCTGATGCTTTAGCGCGTTTACGTTCAGTCGTTGGTTTTTCATAAAACTCACGACGACGAACTTCTGCTAATACGCCTGCTTTTTCACAAGAGCGTTTGAAACGACGAAGAGCAACGTCAAATGGCTCGTTTTCACGTACTTTGATTACCGGCATGTGCCTCTCACCTCAATAGAAATCGGTTTGCGCTGGCATTATTTAAGCCAGCCGACATTTAAAATGGTGCGGAATTTTACTTCAAAGCAGGGCACTTTGTAAAGAGATGCACAAAATTGAAACGCAAACTCTCACTTTTGTGTCTTTTTTGGGAGTACACAAAAAGCGAAAGTCGCTAACCACACATTTAAATCACTTAAAATAGGTGAATAATTATAGACCAGAAAAAGGAATTTGTCACATGCTGGTATGTAAAAGATGTTGCGAAGGCGTATAAAATCACCGAAATAATGATACAATCGATTCATTACGCGAGTTAGCGAAGAAGAATTTGGAAGCGTCATGCGAGTTTTAGGTATTGAAACATCTTGCGATGAAACCGGTATCGCAATTTACGATGATAAAGCCGGTCTATTAGCGAATCAACTTTATAGTCAGATTAAACTGCACGCCGATTATGGTGGAGTAGTTCCTGAACTTGCTTCACGGGATCATATCCGTAAAACAGTACCGCTTATTCAAGCGGCACTGAAAGAAGCAAATCTTACAGCACAAGATATTGATGCTGTTGCTTATACTGCTGGCCCCGGTCTTGTTGGTGCGCTGCTTGTAGGCGCAACCATTGGGCGCTCATTGGCTTTTGCGTGGGATGTTCCCGCTATTCCTGTTCATCATATGGAAGGTCATTTATTGGCACCAATGCTTGAAGAGAAAACACCAGAGTTTCCATTTGTGGCACTTTTGGTTTCTGGTGGGCATACACAGTTAATTAGCGTAACAGGAATTGGCGAATACACCTTATTAGGTGAATCTATTGATGATGCTGCTGGTGAAGCTTTTGATAAAACAGCAAAACTGTTGGGATTAGATTACCCTGGCGGCCCAGTTTTATCGAAAATGGCGCAACAAGGCACAGAAGGTCGCTTTGTCTTTCCTCGCCCAATGACAGATAGACCGGGACTTGATTTTAGTTTCTCGGGGTTAAAAACCTTTGCGGCTAATACTATTCGTCAAAATGATGATTCAGACCAAACTCGCGCTGATATTGCACGGGCATTTGAAGATGCGGTTGTTGATACGCTTGCGATAAAATGTCGTAGAGCTTTAGAACAAACAGGCTTTAAACGTTTAGTGATGGCGGGTGGTGTAAGTGCTAATCGTACATTACGTGCAAAAATGGAAACCGTAATGAAGCAATTAGGTGGCGAAGTTTTTTATGCGCGCCCAGAATTGTGTACTGATAATGGTGCAATGATTGCACTAGCTGGAATGATCCGCTTTAAAGGCGGTACAGAAGGTCCATTAAGCGTAACAGTAAGACCGCGTTGGCCTTTAGCTGAGTTGCCAGCACTTGAAAATAAGTAGCGCGTCAGTACGTCAGTAGTAAAAGAAAAGCCACTGAAAAGTGGCTTTTTTATCCATCCTATCTTTACGATTTGGTGAGATTAATCTTCTTTTTCTTGCTCTTTAGCTTCTTGAATAATCTCTTTTTCTGTTTTTTCAGTCTTTTTCTTTAATTTATGCCAGATTCGGCTCTCTTGACCACGCCATAAACGTTGAATATTGTCGTGATGACGGTAAAGTACCAGACATGATAATAAAGCAACGGGATAAGTGAATTCTGGTTTAAACCACCAAACATAGAAAGGGGCAAGCAGTGCGCTGATAATCGCACCAAGCGATGAATAGCCACTCAGTAAGACGGTGAGTAACCATGTTCCTGCGATAAGCCCACTTAAATCCCAACCAATGGCAGCGATAGCACCAAATGCAGTGGCTACGCCTTTTCCGCCTTTAAAGTGGAAAAAAACAGGATAAATATGACCTAGACAAGCCGCTATTGCGACAATGCCGAGGTAAAAAGGAGGCACATTTAAGTAATAGGCGAGCCAAACAGGGATCATCCCTTTGAGGACGTCACAAATAAGAACGGCTGCAGCGGCTGCCTTTCCTCCAATACGTAGGACGTTAGTTGCTCCGGGATTGCCAGAGCCAAATTTTCTTGGATCAGGGAGTCTTGCCAGTCGGCAAATCAATATCGCGCTGGAGATTGAGCCGCACAAGTAGGCGAAGATGATCATTCCAAGTGCGTTAGCACTCATTTGTATTCTCCAATGTTTATGTAAGTTCGTTAGGCATGTATGGATAATACGCATATTTCATCGGAAGTGGTATCCGATGAGCAGAAAAAATAAGAGATGACGTGATGGATATCGTATTTATTGAGCAATTATCAGTAATAACCACAATCGGTGTTTATGATTGGGAAAAAACCATAAAACAAAAATTAGTGTTCGATATCGAAATGGAATGGGATAACAAACGCGCATCCCAAAC
>JAEYFY010000349.1 GCA_023454395.1 Pseudomonadota bacterium | reverse complement strand
AACACGATCTAAATCACTTAGCGTGCGATTTCGCATATTTGTTCTACTCATCTTTAAAAATTTGCCGCTAATTTATCACAATTAAATTTTAAGCCTATGATCACGACGTGATTTCATCACATTCCTAGTTTAATTTCACTTTTGATAGCCTAATATTTAATCAATGAAAGCGTTTTTACTTATGTTATTAGAGTGACTAAAGTGTCGTAAGTCGTTGTATTATAAATTATATAGCGAAAACATTATTCGCTTTTTGAAAAATTAGAAGGTAGAATCCACAATAAATATATAGGTATTAGAAACCTGTGAACAACAGGTAAAGATTAACTCCTAGCCTTAATGTCTAAGTCATGTATTTACAAGATATGATGTTCTGGCCGTGACGAAACCAGTCACCAGGGTGCAAGGTAGAAATGCCAGCATCTCCCGATTTGGAAAGGTGTTACTATGCAACAACTCGTTGATGCGTTTTCCCGCAAATTTTTCTATTTACGTCTTTCAATTACAGACGTGTGTAATTTCCGTTGTACTTATTGCTTACCTAATGGTTATAAGCCTAACGGTCATAAATCATTTCTTTCGTTAGATGAAATCAGCAGACTGACACAATCTTTTGCCGCGTTAGGGACAGAAAAGATCCGCCTAACAGGTGGGGAGCCTACAATGCGTCGTGATTTTACTGATATTATCGCAACCATTAAAGACAATCCGGCAATTAAAAAAATTGCAGTAACAACCAATGGCTATCGCTTAGCCAGAGATGTTGCACAATGGCGTGATGCTGGTTTAAGTGCAATTAATGTGAGTGTTGATAGCCTCGATCCTCGTCAATTCCATGCTATTACAGGACAAGATAAATTTAGCCAAGTAATGGAAGGTATTGATGCTGCATTTACTGCGGGTTTCGAAAAAGTAAAAGTTAACGTTGTGCTAATGCGCAATGTGAATGATAAAAACCTCCCTGATTTTCTTCGTTGGATCAAAGACCGACCTATCCAACTGCGTTTTATCGAGTTAATGGAAACGGGTGATGGTAGTGATATATTCAACCGCTTTCATTTGTCTGGTGAAGTGATTCGTCAGCGCTTACTCAATGAAGGTTGGTTACAAATTCCTCGCGCTCGCAGTGACGGGCCTGCTCAAGTATTTACCCATCCTGATTATCAAGGTGAAATAGGTCTTATCATGCCTTATGAAAAAGACTTCTGTTTAACTTGTAACCGTTTACGTGTTTCAGCTATTGGTAATCTCCATCTTTGCCTATTTGGTGAGAATGGTATTCCTTTACGTGATCTGCTTGCTGATGATAGCCAACAAGAAGCATTACAACAGCGTATTCAAGGTGGTCTTCTTCATAAACGAGAAACTCATTTTCTTCATCAAGGCGATAGCGGTATTACACCGAACTTATCTGTGATTGGTGGGTAGTTTTTCGCTCTGTTATTTCGTTAATTTCAGGAGTTGTGCATGTCTCAACTAACTCATATTAATGCTGCCGGTGAAGCTCACATGGTGGATGTTAGCGCTAAAGCTGAAACAGTGCGAGAAGCGCGTGCTGAAGCCTTTGTTGAAATGTCGGCAGAAACATTAAGCATGATCACCGAAGGTAAACATCATAAAGGTGATGTATTTGCGACTGCAAGAATTGCAGGTATTCAAGCAGCAAAAAGAACATGGGAGTTAATCCCGTTATGTCATCCGCTGTTATTAACTAAAGTCGAAGTGCGTTTAGAAGCACTCACTGGATCCAACCGCGTACGCATTGAATCTGTTTGCCGTTTAACGGGTAAAACAGGGGTTGAGATGGAAGCATTAACTGCGGCATCTGTAGCGGCATTGACGATTTATGATATGTGTAAAGCCGTTCAAAAAGATATGGTGATAGGACCTGTACGTTTATTAGAAAAAACAGGTGGTAAATCAGGTCACTTTAAGGTGGAAGCATGATTAAGGTTCTTTTCTTTGCTCAAGTCCGTGAATTAGTGGGCGTTGATTCTCTCGAGTTAGATTGTAAATACCACACAGTAGATGATTTACGTAACGCCTTAATTACTAAAGGTGATCGTTGGTCACTCGCATTAGAAGATGGCAAATTACTTTCTGCGGTAAACCAATCCTTTGTTCAAGGCTCTCACGTTATTAATGATGGTGATGAAATCGCCTTTTTCCCACCTGTTACAGGAGGATAAGATGAGCGCATCAACTCGCATTTCAGTACAAACCGAAAATTTTAGTGTTGGTGATGAATACCAATGGCTTTCAGAGTGTGACAGCGATGGAGCTGTTGTGACATTTACGGGTAAAGTTCGCAATCATAATTTAGGTGATGAAGTGAATACACTCACCCTTGAGCATTATCCGGGAATGACTGAAAAAGCACTGACAGATATTGTGAATGAAGCTCGCTCTCGCTGGCCTTTGCAACGTGTAAGTGTTATTCACCGCGTCGGAACTTTGCACATTGGTGAAGAGATAGTGTTTGTTGGTGTCACCAGTTCTCATCGCAATAGCGCGTTTGAATCCGCTGAATTTATTATGGATTTTTTAAAAACACGCGCACCGTTTTGGAAAAAAGAAGGGCTTTCTGAAAATAACGATAGATGGGTGGATGCACGCCAAAGTGATTATGATTCAGCCGAGCGTTGGGAATAAATTATTACGTTCAATTAAACGCTACATTACTTTACCTAAATTTATTTTGTGATGACATTTCATACAGTTTATTTCATGGAAATGTAAAATCAGTGTGATAAAATTAAATTCTAATGAGTCCATAAGGGGCTTTTTACTGAAATAAACGTTATTGTTAAACCTAACGTTATCACTATGATTAAAGGGTAATCATCATGGATCGATTTTCACGTTCAAATGATTCAATAGTACAGCGCACAGGTTCTGGCCTACAAACCTTTATGGCTCAGGTTTATGGTTGGATGACTGTAGGTCTGTTATTAACTGCGTTTGTTGCATTCTACGTTGCATCAAGCGAAGCATTATTATCAATGATTTTCTCAAGCAAGATCGTCTTTTTTGGTCTGATCATTGCTCAATTAGGGTTAGTTTTCGTGTTATCCGGTATGGTTCATAAAATGAGTGGTGTAATGGCAACCTCATTATTTATGCTCTATTCCGTGTTAACAGGTGTGACTATCTCAAGCGTATTACTGGTTTATACTGCATCTTCAATTGCGAGCACCTTCTTTATTTGTGCGGCAATGTTTGGCGCATTAAGTATTTACGGTTACACCACTAAGCGTAGTTTAACGGGTATGGGTAGCTTCCTGTTTATGGGGCTTATCGGTATCATTATTGCTTCTATCGTGAATATCTTTATGCAAAGCTCCATGATGAGCATGGTTATCTCTTACGCAGGTGTGTTAATTTTTGCTGGTTTAACCGCGTATGACACACAAAAATTAAAAGATATGGGTAATGAAATTAACCAAGAAGATAAAGAAAATATGCGCCGTTACTCAATTATGGGTGCATTAACGCTTTATTTAGATTTCATCAACCTGTTCTTAATGTTACTGCGTATTTTAGGCGACCGTCGTTAATTTTAACGGTATCTACGGGTAAACCTAGTTTAAAAACAGCATAAAAATAAATCCCATAACTTTAATAAGTTGTGGGATTTTTTTGTGCTTTTATTAAGGGGCTTTTTCAACCTGACCTTTTTCAATGCTATAAATAAGAATATTTTTGTGATCACTGATTAATAACGGAGAGTGCGTTGTTAATACACATCGGCAGTTAGGAAAGGTTTTATCTAATAAAGCTATTAATCGTTGTTGCCATCTTTTGTGGCTAACGTGATGTCGGCATCAGTAAAAACACCATAATTTTTAAGTCGTAGTTTGCTGATTTGCATATTGCACGCCTATTGATTTTTTCTTTGGTATCAGTCTATTAGAGTTAGTTATCAAAGTACAGATTTTAAGCTATCTTCCTTTGGAAAAGATAATAGGCAATGCTACCCGTTCCTACTGCAATCACCAATAAAGGCCATAAACTGTGCCATATAACAGTGATGTCGGCATTTTTAAGGTAGATCTGTTTTGTTATATCAGTGAAATGACGAATTGGGTTTATCCATGTGGCATGTTGCAGCCAAACAGGCATATTTTCTACGGGGGAAATATAGCCGGATAATAAAATCGCGGGCATCATAAACACAAAGACACCAATAAAAGCCTGCTGTTGTGTTGAACTTAATGCCGATATTAATAAACCAAATCCTACCAACGATAAGCCATAAATCAACATGGTAAAGTAAAACAGCAATAAGGAGCCAGAAAAGGGAATTTGATAACCAAATATACCAATAATTAACACAATAGTGCCTTGAGTAGCAGCAACAACCATTGCGGGAACGGCTTTACCGACAAAGATTTGCCATGTTGATAGAGGAGAAACTAATAGTTGATCTAACGTACCTTGTTCACGCTCCCGAGCAACAGAAAGTGAAGTCACAATCATAACGCCAATGGTAATAATTAATGCAACTAAAGAGGGCACAATAAACCATTTATAATTTAAATTAGGGTTATACCAATTACGAACAACAAGCTCTGTTTTATTTAGCAAAGAAGGTGTATTGCCTGTTAATTCAGTTTGATAGTTTTGTACGATTTGCTGTACATAATTAGCGGCAATTTGCGCACTATTAGAATTTCTACCATCTAGGATTATTTGCAATTTAACCGGGACGCTGCTTTCTAAATCAGCACTAAAATTCTGTGGAAAACGAACTAATAAAAGCGCTTTACGATTATCAATAGCCTCTTTTATTTCATGTTCATTTTTAAGCAAAAGAGTTTGAGAGAATGCACTTGCTTTGGCGATACGTTGGGTTAACTCAATAGATTGTTTACCATTATCTTCATCAAAAATAGCAATAGAGGCATTGGTAACATCTAATGTTGCGGCAAATGGGAATAAGATCATCTGAAAGATAACGGGCATTATTAAAATAATACGCGTTTGAGGCTCTTGTAATAATGACTGTAACTCTTTCATTATCAGGGTGAGAAGACGATAAAACATAAACACTCTCCCTTTAATCTAATCGACGTCGTGTTGCTAACGCGGTTAAGCCAATAAAGAATATGGCAGAAACGATCAACAACCACATATCTAACATTAATATCAATGGAATATCGCCAGCTAAAAATAGTGTTTGTAAGCTACTCACAAAATAACGTGCAGGAATAAAATAGGTCACCACTTGAATAAAAATGGGCATGCTATCAATTTCAAAAACAAAGCCTGATAACATAACTGCGGGCAAAAATGCAGCATTTAACGAAATCATTGCGGCATTAAATTGATTACGCGTTAGTGTAGAAATAAGTAATCCCATGCCTAAAGCCGTAGCTAAAAAGAGCGAGGTGATCCCGCCTAAAATCCACAACGATCCTCGATAAGGCACACCAAGCACAAACACTGTGACGACCATACATAACACCATGACAAAACTCCCTAACACTTGGTAAGGAATAAGCTTTGAAAGTAAGAGTTCTGTGCGTGTAATTTGAGTGGAAAGTAGGGCTTCCATAGTGCCTCTTTCCCATTCGCGGGCAATCACTAATGAAGTAAGAATAGCCCCTACGACCGTAATAATAATCGTCACCGCACCCGGAATAATATAGTGCTGACTCATTGCCGCAGGGTTAAACCAATAACGAGGTTCTACTTCAATTAATGGGGTTGTATCAATACCTTTACTGATAGCCTGTTGTTGTAACCATACTTGCCAAACCCCTTTGGTATACGCTTGCACAAAGTTTGCCGTATTAGGCTCACTGCCGTCGGTGATGACTTGGATCGGTGCTTGGGTATCTTGGCGAGCCAGTAATTCAGCAAAATTAACCGGAATAACCACAATGCCACGGATTTGTCCCGCCTGCATTTTATCGATTAATAATTGTCGATTATCGCTAATAGTTGCATTGATATACGGTGAGTTCGTGAAGGTGTAAACAAGCTCTTGTGCTGGTTGGCTTTGTTGATTAGTTAAAATGCCAATATTTAATTTGCTGGAGTCTAAATTAATGCCATATCCAAAAATAAACAGCAAAGTAAGTGGGATAACAATAGCAATAAGGGCGCTACTGGGATCACGAGTAATTTGCTTTGTTTCTTTTAAACACAGTGCATATAAACGTCGCCAAGAAAAGCGAGCATGAGATGATTGAGCTGAATTATGCATGTTTTTCGCTCCCTTTATCATTTTCACTTTCAAGTTTTTTATCGTAATCCAGCACTAGACCAATAAAGGCATCTTCCATTGAAGGCGTTGGATTATCTTTGCTTGCAACCATTTTTTTCAGAGAATCAGGCTCTCCTGCTGCAATGATTTTTCCTCGATAAACTAAACCAATGCGATCACAATACTCTGCTTCATCCATAAAGTGAGTGGTAACCATGACGGTCACTCCTTTATCAACCATACCATTAATATGCAGCCAAAATTCTCTTCGCGTTAATGGGTCAACGCCTGATGTAGGCTCATCTAAAAAGAGAATATCAGGCTCGTGCATTAATGAGCACGCAAGGGCAAGGCGTTGTTTATAACCTAAAGGCAAGGTTTCTGTGATTTGATTGACCATCGGCTGTAAACCAAAGGCAGTTATCATATCGTTGATTTTATCGCGCTGTTGTTTGCCATGTAAGCCATAAACACCTGAGAAGAATTTCAAGTTTTGTCCCACTTTAAGGTTGCCATAAAGTGAGAATTTTTGTGCCATATAACCTAAATGCTGACGTGCTTTACCAGAGCTTTCCTTCAAGTCCATGCCTAGCACAAGGGCTTTACCGCTGGTGGGGACTAATAAACCACACATCATTTTAAAGGTTGTCGATTTACCTGCTCCGTTAGGCCCTAATAAACCGAAAATTTCACCACGTTTTACTTGGAAATTGACATGATCGGTCGCTGCAAATTGACCAAACATTTTGGTTAACTGTTGCGCTTCAATTACGGTTTCATTAGGAGCGGGGGGGATCTGAGGCATAATTTCAGCTAATTCAGACTTATGAGAAGGACCGCCTCCTAATAAATCTATAAAAGCATCTTCAAAGCGAGGTGTAGCAGGAATAAGCTTCGCATCAGGTTTACCCAAAGCGCTGAGTAATTCAGTTTGATTACTCTGTTTTTTCAGGATCAAACGAACGGATTGCCCTTGAATAACGCCATCCGTTACCTGAGGTTGAATAATTGCCTGTTGCAATACTTTTCTACGCTGATGACCTTCAACATTAAGTAGAAAAGAGCGCCCTGTCATTTTTGCTGTTAAATCTTGAGGAATACCACTATAAAGTAGCTCTCCTTTGTTAAGTAAGAGAATGTTTTTACATTGCTCTGCTTCATCAAGATAAGAGGTGCTCCATAAGATCAACATACCATCGCTGGCTAAAGCATGCACCATTTGCCAAAGTTCGCGACGTGCAATGGGATCAACGCCCACGCCCGGCTCGTCAAGAAGCAGAACCTTAGGGCTACCTAATAAAGTGCAAGCCAGTCCAAGTTTTTGTTTCATCCCTCCTGAGAGATTGCCTGCAAGGCGAGATGTAAAGCGAGTGAGATCGGTAAAGGTGAGCAGTTGGTGATAAACTTTTTTACGCTCCTCGCCCACAACATTTTTTAAATCAGCATAAAGATTGAGATTTTCTAATACCGTTAAATCTTCATACAGACCAAATTTTTGTGGCATATAACCAAGGATAGCTCTGACATCGATACTCTGTTTTTGTGGGTCCATTCCTAAAATACGAATATCACCCGCATCAGGCTTTAATAAGCCTGCAAGCATACGAATTAAGGTTGTTTTGCCTGCGCCATCGGGGCCAACTAAACCCGTCACAGAGCCACCAGTGATGGTGGCGGTTAATGACGAAACAGCGGGGTTTTCCAGCCCTGCAAAGCGCTTTTCAACACCGTGAAGTTCGATAGTGTAATCAGTGTGTTCCATTTTTTCCCCGCACTTAATGAGAGGAAGCAAATTTTAAGGTGACAGGCATACCTTGGCGCAATGCGTCATCAGCATCCGTTACAACCACTCTGAGGCGATACACTAAATCGGTTCTTAACTCCGGTGTTTCAACGCTTTTTGGAGTAAATTCGGCTGTTGGTGAAACAAAACCAATCGTACCGTGATAAGGCTTATCTTTACGTCCATCGGTATAGAGATAAACTTCTCGATTAGGAACAGCTTCGCTTAAGTGAGTTTCACTGATATAAGCTCTGACCCAAACAGGGTTAGTTAATGATACCGTAAATACTGGGCTTCCAGCCGATAACATAGTACCAGGTTCCACAGCACGAGTTAGCACAGTACCTTGTGATGGAGAAATTAATTGCGTGTCTTGGAGGTTTAATTCAGCTTGAGCAACGGCAGCTTTAGCTTGCAGAACTTGTCCTTTCGCTGCATCAATGTCTTCTTTTCGATAACCATTTTGATACTGATTAAGCTTATCTTGCGCTGCTTTTAAGGCGGCTGCCGCTTGATTGCGATTGTTTCTTGCACTGTCTAAATCATTGGCTGAAATTACTTTTCGGTTAGCAAGATCTTGTTGGCGTTTATAAAAATTTTCTGCGTATTGCCAAGCGGCTTGCTTTAATGACACATCAGATTGAGCTTGGGCAATTTCTTCAGTGCGATATCCCGCTTCCATTAAAGCTAGCGACGCAATTGCACTATCACGCTCACCATAAGCTTTGTTTAGTGCATTGCGATAGGGTGCATCATCAAGCTTACCTAATAATTGCCCTTTTTGGACAGGAGCGCCTTCATCAACTTGTAATGTGTCTAATCTTCCAGCCACACGAAAACTAAGGTTGACTGTACGTATATCGACATTGCCATAGAGTACTAATTCAGACTCTTTGTTTTCTTCGTAATAATAGATACCTGCAACAATACCGATAATAATCATTAAGATAATAAACAAACTGACTTTTTTAGTTTTCATAATAACTCTATTTATGCGTGATGGTTGTTAGTGTAAATCTCTCTTAATCCATTGAGTAATAAAGTAATATGAGTTTTTAACGTATTGGAGATAATCTGATACTCATTTTTACCAATTCTATCCCATCCTGTTTGTCTTAGGATAGTTTCCCTGACTAAACGAAATGATAGCACTTCTCCCAATATAGCGTGAGTATGTAACATCGTTGCAGGTAGTGCAGCATCTAAACCAATATAAATAGCTAATAGCTTGTTTACACGCGTTAAAAGAGGCGATAACGCTTGCTGGTGGATCAAGGAATATGCTTCGGTTGGAACAAGCTGTTCCCTTGCCATAATGCGACTAAGATGAATATTTTCTTTATCAAGCACAAGGCGGGCATATTGCAAAAAGCTATCTGTAATAAGCGTTTGCAGTAAAGGGAGATGTTCTGCTGGGTTAGGTCGTTCAAGAAATTCGTCAAGAATGACCACTGTCGGTTCAAAATCAAGACGAATAAGATCAGCAATATGTTGTGCAACGGCGAGATATAGCCCTTCTTTAGACCCAAAATAATAAGCGATAGCGGCAATATTTTGTTGAGCAGCTTGTGCAATTTGGCGTGTTGTGGCGGCATCTGGCCCATTTTTACCAAAGATCTCACATGCAGCTTCCAATAATTGTCGTTTTGCTAGTTCACCACGCGTCGTCTTCTGTTGGGTGTCTGACATAATAGAAGATACCTTACTTAAGTAAAATGTAACAAAACCAATGATATTAAAAACAGCGATAACAAGGCGTATTATATTAGATGATATTGAACAATAGGGAAAATTTGTGATAAATAATCAAATAAAGCTGATGTGTAATAAAAAAAGTGTAATCTATTATTGAAAATTATTTTTGTATTCTGAATATAGCAAAAACTGTTAGAATAGGGGTTATTAGGTTAACCTAACAAGGTTCATTCTCTTTCATCGCTGTCTATACCTAGAAATGATAGTACCTATAGAGTAATAGTACCTATAGAGTAATAGTACCTATAGATTGACAGTATGAAAGCCCGTCATTTTTAATTTCAATCACCGTGTTATACGTTCTGGTTGTAGGAGACTACTGTTTTGACCGATTTTACATCGCTTGGTTTAAGTGAGGCGCTTCTCCGCGCTATTGATGAACAAGGGTATAAAACC
>JAEYFY010000315.1 GCA_023454395.1 Pseudomonadota bacterium | reverse complement strand
TTTATATTAGAACCCAATTGGTTCGAAAAATGAACTACTCAAAAATTGCGCTTTGGCAACTATCAATTTTACACAAACCTACCATCTATGCACTAACTACCTGCAAAACAGTGTCAAGAGATTGTTTCGGTTCTTCACTATCAAGCCAGTGAATATCATTCCAACCTCTTAACCAAGTGATTTGTCGCTTCGCTAATTGCCGGGTAGCGCAGATCCCTCGATAAACCATCTCATCATAATCTATTTCGCCGGATAAATATGACCACATCTGGCGATAACCGACACAACGTACAGAAGGTAGATCTTCATGCAGATCACCCCGTTCATATAATGATTTTACTTCATCTTCAAATCCACACGTTAACATCTGTTTAAAACGAGCTTCAATGCGTTGGTGAAGAACATTTCTATCTTTCGGAGCAATCGCAAATTGATAAACATCATAGGGCAAAGACTCGCCTGATATTTTTGTCAATTCCGTCATTGTCTTACCTGAAATCAGGTAAACTTCTAGCGCACGAGAAAGCCGTTGAGGATCATTAGGATGGATCCGTTGTGCTGCAACAGGATCAACTAATGCTAACTCTTTATGTATTGCCTCCCATCCTTGCTCTGCTGCTTTATTTTCTATTTCAGCACGAACATCTGGATTGGCGCTGGGTAAAGGCGATAAACCTTCAAGTAACGCTTTAAAATATAGCATAGTCCCGCCCACTAATAGTGGAATTCGCCCAGCTGCGGTAATTTCTTTCATGGCATTTAATGCATCACGTCGGAAATCAGCTGCGGAATAGGGTAATGCGGGGTCTAGAATATCAATTAATCGATGTGGCGCAAGCGATTGCTCTGCCGCATCTGGCTTTGCAGTACCAATATCCATACCACGATAGATAAGCGCAGAATCCACACTAATAATATCTACAGGCAGCTTTTGTCTTAGTGAAATTGCTAATGCCGTTTTACCTGACGCTGTAGGCCCCATTAGGAAAATTGCTTTAGGTTTTATTTGCGTGTTTACTTCGCTCATTATTTAATGCCGCTACCACCGGTTGTAATTCTATTAATTGTAATAAGTTTTTTGCTGGCTGTCTGACATATTGCGGACAAAGTCTTTCAATATCAGCCAATAATCCTACTGCTTGAGCTTGCGACCACTGTGCTTGCTCTGCGCCTAATTGTTTTGCAAACCATTGTCCTAGTTGTTGCTCGGTACAAGATTGCTCTGCTGACAAATAGGCTAATAATGCTGTCAGTAACGCGGGTAAATTTTGCTGGCGTAAAGGTAACGACACAGCATGTATTGTTGCTTTACCGTGAGAAATTTCGATAACGATCCCGAAATGACTGATCAGCGATTGAAACTGATTGAATACGCTAATCTCCTCTTTACTCAATGCTACCTTTAAAGGCACTAGCAAAGGTTGCGGCTTCAATGTTTCATCTTTAGGCAGTAATTGCGCACATTTTAACAGAAAATCTGCTTCTTCCAATGATAACAGCCCAAGACCTTGTGAAGATTCTATTAACGCATATTTATACTGATAAATTGCCAATACTCGCCCAAAAGTATAATCAGTTTGTCCATCTTTCGCATTGACGGAACGAGGCATCACCGAAATAGTATCTTCTTCGATATTATTAGTTGTATGAACGATTTCACCTAAATTCAATGGGGCGCGATCAGGAAATAATGGTATTTTTTCTTTATCTTTTGATGTAGAGACACTTTCTTGCATCATTTTTTGATAAAGCGTGCCTTGTGTCCGTTGATAGCTTTCACCAAACTGACGGCGATCTCCAAATTGAGAAGCGGGCTTTTGCGGTGAGTTACTGTTGTGCTCTCGTTCACTGTATTGGTGTGAAGATGATGTATTTGTTGGAGCTTGAGCGATTGATGCTTGATAAGGCTGAGAAAATACGTTTTCACCTGCAACTTGACGATTTTCAGGAAAATTTAACGCTGTTTCGTGTTCTTCTTCGTTATCTGAAGTCAGTGATAAAGGCTCTTGCGTTGCTTGTCGTAAAACACTCAGCACACCTTGATAGATAAAATCATGAACTAAACGAGATTCATGGAAACGAACTTCATGTTTAGCAGGATGGACGTTAACATCGACTTGGTGAGGATCAACACTTAAATACAAGATGTAAGAAGGTTGCTGCTCTCCTTGCAAATATCCTTCGTAAGCTTGACGAATAGCATGATTAATCAATCTATCACGCATCATTCGTCCATTCACATAACAATACTGAATTTCACTACTTTGCACCGCTGATAAAGGATGTTCTACCCAACCTTTTATTGCTAAATCGCCATGTTCCCACGATAGCTGCATTGATTGATGGACAAAATTATTACCACAAATCGCACTCAAACGGCGATTTTGCTGACTTTCGTCTTTCACTGCACGGTATTGCCGAACACGTTTGCCGTTATGAGTAAGATTGATGGAGACATCAAAGCGCGATAACGCAATGCGGCGTACCACTTCATCAATATGTGCAAACTCTGTTTTTTCAGTGCGTAAAAATTTACGTCTTGCTGGCGTATTATAAAACAGATCAAGGACTTCAACTGTACTTCCCACAGGATGAGCCGCAGGCTTAAGCATCACAGCCATATCTCTGCCTTCGGCATAAGCTTGCCATGCTTCTTCTTGATCTTGAGTACGCGATGTCAGCGTTAAACGAGAAACTGAGCTAATGCTCGCTAATGCTTCTCCACGAAAGCCCATACTCATTATGGCTTCAAGATCGTCAAGGCTTGATATTTTGCTAGTTGCATGGCGAGCAAGTGCTAACTTCAAATCATCACGATTGATACCGCATCCATTATCACGAATGCGAATTAGCTTGGCACCACCTTTATCGATATCAATCTCAATTGAGGTCGCACCTGCGTCTAAACTATTTTCCAGCAACTCTTTAACAACAGAGGCGGGTCTTTCAACAACTTCCCCTGCGGCAATTTGGTTTGCAAGCTGAGGAGGTAATAAATTTATCGCCATTACCTTTATTCCAT
>JAEYFY010000253.1 GCA_023454395.1 Pseudomonadota bacterium | reverse complement strand
CTGTTATCAACATGTTAAATGGTATATTAAACACACAATTTAGCAATTTTTATTATTTATAGTCACTATGTTTTTTTGATTATGTTACCTGATTCATAAATTTTCTGAATGATAACACAAAAAAAAGATAGGTACTTATCTCTTTGCAATAAGTTAATAAAATCAATTTATCACTTATCTGACAATGAATAGTAGTCTATTTGCGAAAAAAGGGATCATTTTTTACGATAAAACACGTAATAAATTTATTATCACTACCAATAGTTGTTATGTAGATAGTATCAAAATGAAATTATTTATGCGGTGCTTTATTGGGGAGATTGATATAATTTTCTTAATAAAGAATGGGATGATGATATACATTAATAGTAATCACGCTGTTAAAACATTCACATTTTATTCTGATTAGCGTGGAGTGGAAGAAATAATATAACCCATCCTTGGGTCTGAAAATTACTCAGCGTGAATTATTGGATCATTTTTATAACCTAAAAACCAAACAATAAGACCGATAACACCAATGACTAATCCGGCGATAGAAACACCGGTCCATCCATATTGATGATAAGCATAGCCTGATAGTAAAGATCCTAATGCACCACCAATAAAATAGCTTGTCATATAAGCGGCAGTCAGGCGGTTTCTAGCATCAGGTAAAATGCGGTATATGGTGCTCTGATTGGTGACATGAACCCCCTGAACAGCTAAGTCTAGTAGGACAACGCCAATGATAAAGCTGATTAGCCCAACCCAGTGATAATAAGGTGCAATAATGATAAAGCCCCAAGAAAGAAAGAGAAAAATTAATCCCACCGTGGTGGTTTTCTTGCCTTTTCCTTTATCAACTAATACACCCGCTTTACCCGCCATTAATGCACCAGCAGCACCTACAAGTCCAAATAAACCAATCACAGCATCCGAGTAATTAAAAGGATCAGAAGCCAATAAAAAGGCCATTGAGGTCCACAATAAACCAAAGTGAGCAAAAATAAGCGCACCAACTAATGAACGAGTTCTTAATACGGGTGTTGTTGCAAATAATTTGAAAATAGAACCGAGTAATTGAAAATAATTTAAGTCGGTTTTACTTTTATAAGTGGGTAAACAGCGCCATAAAGTGATAGCTAAAATTGCCAGAAAAATACTCGCTACCCAGAAAATACCCTGCCAATTGGTAAATGACGCCATTAATCCAGATGCGGTTCTCGCCAGTAAGATCCCGAGTAACAGACCACTCATAATAGTTCCGACGGCCTTTCCTCTTTGGTGTGGTGCGGCAAGTGTTGCAGCAAAAGGAATAAGGATTTGAGCCACAACGGAGAACATACCTGAAAGCGCAGTTCCGATTAACATCACCCAAATATTAGGCGCCATAGCGGTAATTAATAGACCACTCGCTGAAATTAATGTCATGGTAATAATGAGCGAGCGACGTTCAAAAATATCGCCAAGAGGCACTAACAACATTAGCCCTACGGCATAACTTAATTGCGCAGTGGTGACAATAAATCCCGCCAAAGTAGCCGATATGTGGAAATAGTTTGCGATTGAATCAAGTAGAGGTTGTGCGTAGTAGTTACTGGCAACAACCATACCTGTGGCAACCGCCATAAGTAAAATAAGACCTTTGCTTAGCGATGTTTGTGGTGCGGTGTGTTCCATAATACTCATAACAAATCATTTGTAAGGGAAATGATAGTAACATGAGTCATTTTTTTAAGGAAAGCATTACGGTGATAGAGATATTCAATTAATTTGATATAAACTCTTAGATTTTATTCTTATAACATATTGTTTTATATGATTAATAAACAGCGGCTTTTGCTGGTTAATAACTAAAAAGCGTAAAAAAAAGCATAGCCAAACACCATATCCATTGAATTGAAACGCCAATCACGGCAAAAGAAAATAGACGTTTAGTCCCTAACCAGCGGGCTTCCATAGTCTGTTTTTGGGGACGTTTAGGAAATAATGTAGAGAGACTTTTATCAAAGCTTACATCGTCTTGATAACGATAAAGAGCTTGAAAAAAATGGCTATCAAGCCATAAACGAAAAAGGTGATATTGCGTAAATAAAAATAAAACAGAAGCAACAAAGAAAGCTAATTTATTGTGAAAATGAAGGCTAAACACAGGCCATGTGCTTATATAAGGTAACAGTGATAATAGCAGCAAATAGCGCCAACTTTGAGTTAAATACACAATGACTTTACCGCTTGTTTTTGTTGTCAGCATAGTTACCTCGTTATCTATTTTGTTGGAAACGTGAATACCAAGTTTGTAGTGCCTCTTGTGTTTCTGAATTTAAAATGACTTGAGGGCGTGTTTGATACACTTGTTTTATTGCATCTTCCAAAGTATCTACTGTGCCATTGTAAACTAGCCATGCAACCGCAATGGTTGCACTGCGTGAATAGCCTAATTTGCAATGAATATAAACAGTACCAACTTGGCTAAGTCGTTCCATAGACAACATGGCTTTGCTGATATCATCAGGAGATAATGGTAATAAATCGATTTGAGGTTGGGCTAAATAAAGCTGATTTTGGCTAAATTTGTTTCTTGGCCATTCACAGGTTAAATCAAAAACGGCATTCGCTTTTAATTTATAAAGTGGGCGTCCACCTAATAAAATACCTTCAGCAATTAAACTGGGTGTTTGGCAACGAGTTAAATAATAGCGATAAGTACACCAAGCAAAAAAGCGATAAGGTAATAGGATTATCTGTGCAGAAAGGGGAATTTCACCCTGAGCATTTTTTTGAAAAATAGAAGCGCCAGCACCGAAATAACCTAAAGTCACAAAAGTTAATGTGATTGCAGGCCAAAGAAAAATCCAAAAGAAGCCTTGTAAACCAAAAGATAACAGGTAGAACACCATTGCTGATAATGCATAGTTATTACCAATACGTAAACTGCGTTTGCTGCCAGTAAAATGCCATTTCCAACGAGAGTTTATTGGTAATAAATAACAAATAAATACGCCAACACCAAAGCCCGTAATAATATCAATAAAGTGGTGTTGCCATGTTGTCAGTACAGAAACAGCAATAAGCAATGACCATAAATTTAAAAACCATTGCCATGATTTAGGCGTATGTGCGCGAAAACGTAACCAAAGTATCCACAATAAGATAATGTGCAAAGAAGGCGCTTGGTTATAAGGTAAATCGAAACCTTCTAATTGGGTAAATAACCAACCAGAAAATCCTTCTGTTGTTGGGCGAATAAAACTAAATTTTAAAGGAAATAATAAAAAACCAGCGCAAGCAATAAGAGAGGCGACAATTAAACGTAGTCCATGTACAAATTGTTCTCTCAATGTTGTACAAATAATCAGTGAAATACCATAGGCAATATTTACACTCCAATAAGGAATGATTGTCCAAGGTAAAAAGGGGATCGCTTTTTCCCAAGAATAAACAAAAGAAGGAACATCAGATAAAGTGGCAGTGTAAGCGTTAACTTGCATATAAGTTAAATAGAAAAATGGGGCAAGAAATAACAGCCATACAATTCCAGCAAGCCAGATACTTTTTCTCGATGATGTTATTTGAGTGTGTTGATCGCCACCCATACTAAAATTCCTTTCTTTGGTTATGTTTCTATTTTTACAACCACATATTTTACAACCAGTTAAAACTATCGCTATATGTTGCCATATAGCGATAGCTCAGTTATTAAGGGTGCATTCCGTTAGCGACGTTTTGCTATTGATACACTGAAAATACCCCAATGATCAATTTGTTGATCTAACTTCTCAAAACCAGCTTCATTAACTAAAGCATCCATTTCACCTTGGCTACGGCAACGCATGATCCAAGGTTGTCCATTTTGGTGACTTGGTAATACACGCGCAATCATTTCAAGTTGAGGGTGCCAAGGTTGGCAGGTATAAATTAATAAACCGCCACTTGGTATGGCTTGCGATAGCCCTTTTAAAGACTCTTTTAGTAGATGGTTTTCAGGGAATAATTCATATAGCCCACTGACAATACCTAACGTGGGAGAAGGCGAAACAGCGCTCAAGCTTTCTGAATCAAAAGCGTTACCTTCTTCAAAACGCACTTTGTCTTCTAAGTGACGTTCTTTAATCGCCATTCTGCCTTGTTCAACGTTAATGGCGCTATAATCGCGCATTAAAATCGAATCGACCTTACCATAATCATTAACAGCATCAAAAAGATAGCGTCCTTGTCCTGCTGCGATATCCATAATATGCACCGGCATATTATTTTGTATTAATTGGCGAATTGCGTAGCGGATCGTATTTTCAATATTGATCTTACGTTGGCGAATGCCTTGCCAGCCAATGCTATTTAAGTACTGCCTATCAACAACACGACCAAATAATCCTTTCCCTTGGGGTTGATTGCGGTAGACATAATCTAGCGTTGATCCGGAATCAAAACCTTTATCGTAACCGAGAGCAACACCTTCAGACGCTTTACCTAAAGTACTCATCGAACGGCTAAGTAATTTATAATAAAGTCTTTTGGGACAATATTTAGGAAGAGGGGTCTGTAATGCGCGATAAACATCTGCACTATGGCCCCAAGTATCTTCATGTTGGTAATCATGTTGATAAAGTGGTTGTGCAAATAATTTTTCAATAAAACTGCGCATTTTATTGATAGGGATAATTCTCTCTTTCTCACCTAAGGTATCGTGGTAAAAGCCCGGTAAGACATGCTTTTCTTTGATAGAGGTATTTAAACGTTCATAGAAAAGATGTTGAGGCTTGGCGTGAACCACATGATCATTACCTGAAATAAATAACTGTGTTGGTAAAGTTATCGCACTTGCATCTTCAACAACACGATCTGCCGTTTTATAAAGCTCTAATAAAATATTGACAGCAATAGGGCGAGTGATCAGTGGGTCTTGGTTAAAAGAGTCGATACGGTTTTGATCATGGGTTAGATATTTCGCTTTCACATACGAATTAACATAAAAAAGCCCACGAATTTTTTGCATTAAGGCAAGACCTGTACGTGCAAAAGGAACATATAATTTCACTTTAAATGCAGGAGAAGCTAGCACCATACCGCGAATTTTTGGCGCGTAATCGTGTACCCAGCCAGTAACTAAAACGGCACCTACACTTTGGCCAACAACCAGAATATTCTCCATTGGAATATTATAGTTAGAAGAAACGTAATGAACGAATTCATCTATATCTTTTATTGATGTTCCCATTGATGGGCTATAACCGCGAGCGCCTTCATTTTTACCATGTCCACGAGCATCCCAAGCAAACATGGAGAAATCAGGAAGATCTAACTCATCAACTAGATGAGCAACACGACCTGAGTGTTCATGTCCTCGGTGAAATAAAATAACTGCTTTTGGCTCCGTGGTAATTTGAGCAGGCCAATGGCGATAATACAGCTGTGTCTTATCGCTGGTGGTAAATTCAGACTCAATCATATTCCTTTGAGTTTGATATTGCGGCTGTTGATTCATAACGATGTATCCTTATCTTTATCTGTCATCGTTGCTTCTTTTAGTGCGCGATGAATTCGGTGATAACAAGTCAACAAAAGTAATAAATTAATAATAATAAAAAGATAATGCGTGTT
>JAEYFY010000167.1 GCA_023454395.1 Pseudomonadota bacterium | reverse complement strand
GCTAAAACATGTTGCCATGCACCTAATTGTTTTAATAGACTAACGGACGCGCAACTAATCGCAGAAATACGGATATCAGGATGAGATGACGCATCAAAAGGTGCTGGAGACTGTCGTTCAATCATTGCAACACGCAATCCTTCTTGCGCCAGCCCAATTGCAACAGCAGCGCCAATCATCCCGCCACCAGCGATGATTGCATCAAAATCGTTTTTTACATTACTCATCATTGTTATGCCATAACTCATTACTTTAAATAATAGGTAAGCGCTGTTTCAGTTTATTTCTATTAAACTAAACGCCATAGAGAATTAGCGCCGACTTGCTCTAGTCACTGACCACACAAATGACTACAATAACCACCTTATTGGCTTATTACACGCAACGTTTTCCAATGATTAGCTATTGTCTCACTGAAAATACCGGATTTACACAATGTCGACGATAAAAAAACTGTACATTAAAACTTGGGGCTGTCAGATGAATGAGTACGATTCATCCAAAATGGCAGACCTACTCGAAAGCACCCACGGTTATCAGTTAACCGATGTCGCCGAAGATGCGGACATTCTACTGCTAAATACCTGTTCTATCCGTGAGAAAGCACAAGAAAAAGTCTTTCATCAGTTAGGACGTTGGAAATATTTTAAAGATAATAAACCCGATATTATCATTGGCGTTGGCGGTTGTGTTGCTTCTCAAGAAGGTGAATACATCCGTCAACGTGCGCAGTGTGTCGATATTATCTTCGGACCACAAACTTTACACCGTTTACCTGAAATGATTAATCAGGTTAAAGGGACTAAAAGCCCAGTTGTCGATATCAGCTTCCCTGAAATCGAAAAATTTGACCGTTTACCAGAGCCTCGTGCTGAAGGTCCTTCTGCTTTTGTCTCCATCATGGAAGGCTGTAACAAATACTGTTCTTTCTGCGTAGTTCCTTACACACGCGGTGAAGAAGTTAGCCGCCCTTGTGATGATGTGCTATTTGAAATTGCTCAATTAGCGGCACAAGGTGTGCGCGAAGTAAACTTGTTAGGTCAAAACGTTAACGCCTACCGAGGCGCCACTTTTGATGGTCAAATCTGTAGCTTTGCTGAATTAATTCGCTTAGTCGCCGCAATTGACGGCATTGACCGCATTCGCTTTACTACCAGCCACCCTATCGAATTTACTGACGATATTGTTGCGGTTTATGAAGATACTCCAGAATTAGTCAGCTATTTACACTTGCCAGTGCAAAGTGGTTCTGACCGCATTCTAACATTAATGAAGCGTAACCATACTGCACTTGAATATAAGAGCATCATTCGCAAACTACGCAAAGCACGTCCTGGTATTCTGATAAGTTCAGACTTTATCATTGGTTTCCCGGGTGAAACCCAAGACGACTTTGAAAAAACCATGCAATTAATTGCGGATGTTAATTTCGATATGAGCTTTAGTTTCATCTATTCAGCACGTCCGGGCACCCCAGCGGCTGATTTACCTGATGATGTCAGTGAAGATGAGAAGAAACAACGTTTATATCTGCTACAACAGCGCATCAATCAACAAGCAATGAACTTTAGCCGTGCAATGTTAAACACGGTACAGCGTATTCTAGTTGAAGGACCTTCACGTAAAAATGTGATGGAGCTTTCTGGTCGTACTGAAAATAACCGTGTGGTTAACTTTGAAGGTACGCCAGAGATGATTGGTAAGTTCGTTGATGTTGAAATTGTTGACGTTTATGCCAACTCACTCCGCGGTAAAGTCATTAGAACGGAAGACCAAATGGATTTACGTATTCACGAATCTCCAGAATCCGTCATTGCACGTACACGTAAAGAAGATGAATTAGGGGTAGGTGTTTACCAACCTTAATTGATCAGATTGAACAAAAGGATAATCAGTGACAGTAATAGCACATGCACAGGTAGCGACCCAAGAAATCTTCTTAGAGCCAGCTGACAATGCCCGTTTAATGAGCCTATGTGGTCCATTTGACGATAATATTAAGCAACTTGAGCGCCGTTTAGGTATCGAGATTAATCATCGTGATAACCGTTTTAAACTCACGGGAAAATCATTGTGTGTCAATGCAGCCGCAGGAATTTTACGTCGCCTGTATGTGGAAACCTCGCCAATTAAAGGCGTGATCCCCGATATCGACCCTGAACAAATTCACCTTGCAATCAAAGAAAGCCGTGTGCTTGAGCAAAGTGATGAGCATGTTCCTGAATTTGGGAAATCAACCAATATTCGAACTAAACGAGGCGTGATAAAACCTCGTACACCGAATCAGGCACAATATATTGCCAATATCCAAACCCATGATATTACTTTTGGTATTGGACCTGCTGGTACAGGGAAAACTTATCTGGCTGTTGCTGCTGCTGTTGATGCTCTTGAGCGTCAAGAAGTGCGTCGTATTTTATTAACTCGCCCGGCGGTTGAAGCCGGTGAAAAACTGGGCTTTTTACCGGGCGATTTAAGTCAAAAAGTCGATCCCTATTTACGACCACTTTATGATGCGTTATTTGAGATGTTGGGTTTTGAAAAAGTTGAGAAACTAATAGAGCGCAATGTCATTGAAGTCGCGCCTCTCGCCTATATGCGTGGACGCACATTAAATGACGCCTTTATTATTCTTGATGAAAGCCAAAATACCACCATCGAACAGATGAAAATGTTCTTAACACGTATTGGCTTTAACTCTAAAGCAGTTGTCACTGGGGATATTACCCAAATTGACCTGCCAAGAGGCAATAAATCAGGCTTACGTCATGCCATTGAAGTTTTATCTGATGTTAATGACTTAAGTTTTAACTTTTTCCACAGTGAAGACGTTGTTCGTCATCCCGTGGTTGCCAAAATTGTTATTGCCTATGAAGCTTGGGAAACGGAAGATCAAAAACGCCGTCAAGCTATCAAAGCAGAAAAAGAGAAGCTTCAGAGAGAAAATCATGAGTGAAGTTATCCTTGATTTACAAGTAGCAAGTGAAAATGCGCAAGGGCTTCCTACTGAAGCCCAATTTATGACATGGTTAGAAGCGGTATTACCGCAATTTCAACCTGTAAGTGAAGTGACTATTCGTATTGTTGATGAAGCAGAAAGTCACGAATTGAATCTCACTTATCGTGGAAAAGACAAACCGACTAACGTGCTTTCTTTTCCCTTTGAAGCACCGCCTGAAATTGAATTGCCGTTATTAGGTGATTTGATTATTTGCCGCCAAGTGGTAGAAAAAGAAGCGGTTGAGCAGAGTAAGACTGTTGAAGAACATTGGGCGCACATGGTTATTCATGGATGTCTGCATCTTTTAGGCTATGATCATATTGAAGATGATGAAGCCGAAGAAATGGAAGGTTTAGAGACAGAAATCTTACAAAATTTAGGTTATGCAGATCCCTATTTAATTGAAAAAGAGTAACAGTTCTCTTATTTTTATGATAAATACTATATCTAATTAACCATTCAATGAGGAAAAATAGTTAAAACGCCATGAGCGACGACCAATCTTCGAGTAACGATAACCCTGGTCCTAAGAAAGGGTTTCTCACACTGCTTAATCAGTGGTTCCACGGTGAACCTAAAAACCGTGATGATCTGATGGAGCTTATCCGCGATTCTGAACAGAAAGAATTAATTGATCCTGACACCCGCGACATGCTTGAAGGGGTAATGGATATTGCTGAACAACG
>JAEYFY010000147.1 GCA_023454395.1 Pseudomonadota bacterium | reverse complement strand
TCACCAGAATGAATTAATACAGAATCAAGATGGTGTCTGGATAAAGCATCACGAGTACGATTTTGTAGAGTTTTGATATGTTCTTGGTACAGAGAGAGCAATTTTTCCATTATTAATTACCTTATCTTATTCATTGTTAATGATTCAGCTTAACACGCCAACTCTTTGAGTGGCTAACGCCATAACAAAAATAGATTATTACCGATTTATCTCCCCTCTTTTTATCAAACTGAGCAACAGCATAGAATTCAATAAGTTGAATAATTTCACTGTGATCACCCTTGCAGTTTTTTAATCAAATATTTGCATTTATTTAACATAGTATTCACACTCTTATTATCTGGTCATACCAGTCTATACATTTAGGGAGAATACAAATGCTCTATCAAAGCGAAAATATTCAAGCCGATTGGGTGAAACAAGGTATTGTTGAACTCATTTTTAACGCCAAAGGTTCTATTAATAAATTAGATACCAAAACGGTTGCAATGCTAAGTGAAGCTTTAGCAGTATTAGAAGCAACTTCGGGGCTAAAAGGTGTTATCTTGCGTTCCGAAAAACCGGCTTTTATTGTCGGTGCTGATATTACCGAGTTTTTATCCCTTTTTGATGCTCCTGAAGAAGAATTGACTCAGTGGCTACATTTTTCTAATCAGATTTTTAATCGACTTGAAGACCTACCTGTTCCTACCGTTTCCGCTATCAATAGCTACGCACTTGGCGGTGGCTGCGAGTGTGTACTTGCTACTGATTTTCGTATTGCTTCTCCTGATCTGCGTATCGGTTTACCAGAAACAAAACTTGGGATCATGCCAGGCTTTGGCGGCTCAGTACGCCTTCCTCGTTTGATTGGTGTCGATAACGCATTAGAAATTATTACTGCTGGCAAAGATGTTGATGCCCAAACTGCACTTAAAAATGGATTAATCCAAGCAATTGTCCCCCTAGAAAATTTAAAAGAAAGTGCTATTTCGCTAATCGAGCAAGCAATTGAAGGCAAAATTGATTGGAAAGCTGCACGTCATCCAAAAACAGCACCATTAAGACTGACAGAGCTTGAACATAAAATGTCTTTCAGTGTGGCTAAAGGTATGGTGATGAAAGTAGCAGGACCTCACTATCCAGCACCAATCACCGCAGTAAAAACAATTGAAAAATCAGCCTTTCTAAATAGAAATGAAGCACTGGCTCTTGAAACTGAAAGCTTTGTTAAGCTCACACGCACTGATGTTGCAAAAGCCTTAGTCGGTATTTTCCTTAATGATCAGTACGTTAAAAATATCACAAAAAAACGTCATGCCGAATTGCCTAAACAGGCTGCAGTACTAGGTGCTGGGATCATGGGGGGTGGAATTTCCTACCAATCCGCCTTAAAAGGTATTCCTGTCGTAATGAAGGATATTAATCAAAAATCCCTTGAGCTAGGTATGAATGAAGCGTTAAGCCTGCTACAAAAACGCCAAGAAAAAGGTCGAATGAGTGCTGTTGATATGGCAAAAACTCTCGCCTCTATTCAACCAACACTAAATTATGCTTCTGTCAGTGATGCCGATGTTATTGTCGAAGCTGTTGTTGAAAATCCAAAAGTAAAAGCAACTGTACTTGCAGAAACAGAAGCGCTATTGGCTGATAACGCGGTACTTGCGTCAAATACCTCTACGATCCCTATTTCCCTGCTCGCAAAATCATTAAAGCGTCCTGAGAATTTCTGTGGGATGCACTTTTTTAATCCTGTTCATCGAATGCCGCTGGTTGAAATCATTAAAGGCGAAAAAACCAGTGAAGAGACGATTAACCGTATTGTCAGTTACGCCAGTAAAATGGGAAAAACACCGATTATTGTTAATGATTGTCCCGGCTTCTTTGTAAACCGAGTTCTCTTTCCTTATTTTGCAGGATTTTCTCTATTACTAAGAGATGGCGCGGATTTTATTGCTGTTGATAAAGTGATGGAAAAGATATTTGGCTGGCCTATGGGACCTGCATACCTGCTTGATGTTGTGGGTATTGATACGGCAAATCACGCTCAAGCCGTAATGGCTCAGGGTTTCCCTGACAGAATGGGAACGATTGAGCGAGATGCTATTGCTCTTTTATATGAGCAACAGCGATATGGTCAGAAAAATAATCATGGTTTCTATAATTACTCAGTTGATAAACGGGGTAAAAAACAGAAATCTGTTGATGGTCAAATTCAAACGCTTATTCAGCAAAATGCGGGCAAAACACAAGAATTTAGCCAAGATGCAATTATCGCTCGCATGATGATCCCAATGATTAATGAAGTTATCCGTTGTTTAGATGAAGGTATTATTGCCTCACCAGCAGAAGCGGATATTGCATTAGTTTATGGTTTAGGCTTCCCTCCTTTCCGAGGTGGTGTATTCCGTTATCTTGATACCATCGGATTAGCGCAATTTGTTGCCAATGCACAGCAATACGCATCATTAGGACCTCTTTATCAAATCCCTGAAAGCTTAAAACAGAAAGCGCAACGCAACGAAACCTATTATCCAAAGCCCGCAAAAGTAGATGTTAACATCAGAGAACTCGCTTAAGGAGATATGAAATGGAAAAGGTTGTCATAATTGATGGTATTCGTACTCCAATGGGACGCTCAAAAGGTGGAGCATTTCGCCATGTCAGAGCGGAAAATCTCTCTGCACAATTGATGCAAGCACTACTAACACGCAATCCGAATATTAATCCCAATGATATTGGTGATGTGATTTGGGGCTGTGTACAACAAACTTTAGAGCAAGGTTTTAATATCGCTCGTAATGCGGCGTTATTGGCTGAACTTCCACACAAGGTTCCAGCAGTTACCATTAATCGGTTATGTGGTTCATCAATGCAAGCATTACATGATGGCGCTCGCCAAATTATGCTGGGTGATAGTCAAGTCGCATTAATCGGCGGCGTTGAACATATGGGTCACGTACCGATGACTTATAATGCAGACTTTAATCCATCACTTAATCTTTCTGTTGCTAAAGCTTCATTTTCAATGGGATTAACAGCAGAAATGCTCGCAAAATCATTCCAAATTTCACGCGAGGATCAAGATAAATTTGCTTATCGCTCACATCATTTAGCAGCGATTGCGACACAGCAAGGCTATTTTGATAATGAGATAATACCTATCAATGGTCATGATGCTATAGGCAATTTTATCAATGTAAAAAATGATGAAGTGATTCGTTATAACCCTAGCCTTGAAGAATTAGCACAGCTTAAACCGGTGTTTGATCCAGCGACAGGCTCTGTAACAGCTGGCAATTCATCCGCAGTTTCTGATGGTGCTTCCGCTATGTTTATCACCAGTGAACGTTATGCCAAAGAGCATAATTTAACGCCTCGCGCCATTATTCGTTCAATGGCTGTGACTGGATGTGACCCCGCAATTATGGGTTATGGCCCTGTTCCTGCAACAGAAATCGCATTGAAAAAAGCGGGATTAACATTAGGTGATATTGATATTTTTGAGCTAAATGAAGCTTTTGCCGCGCAGTCATTAGCTTGCATGAAGAAAATGAATTTGCTCGATAGTATCGATGACAAGATTAATTTAAATGGCGGAGCGATTGCCTTAGGGCATCCTTTAGGATGTTCAGGCTCTCGAATAACCACTTCATTATTAAATATTATGGAACGTAAAGATGCACAATTTGGCTTAGCCACAATGTGTATTGGATTAGGGCAAGGTATTGCAACGATTATAGAACGTGTCTAATACGGTATTCTGTATATCCACGTTCTGATCGTTAGGAACGTATTCTTTTCGATTGCATGGTTAGAAACCATTTTCCCGCCGTCAGGGGCGGGTTTTTTTATGGTTTTAAAAACAAAAATAATAACAAATAACGGAATATTCTCGTTTTATCAGATAAATTCAAAAGCATCGCTAAATAGGCGGGTTTTATCTGCATTGCGCTCACTGCAAAAACGATCTCTGGCGATTTTAGCCATTTCAAAACGCCCTGCGATGTAAATATCATATTCTGATAAATCACCAAAATCTTCGCTTATTGCCGTTAATACCGTTCCTTTTCGACCTCGCCAAGTCTCCTCTGGTTGCTCGACCACAGGAACAACCGTTAAAGACGGATGCAATTCTGATAATTCTTGTAATTCATTAAGATCATAGAGGTGAACGCTTTCTCTTCCACCCCAATAGATCGTAATAGATCGCTGTGGGTTTTCAGCTAATGCAGCCAATAAAATTGAGTGGGTATACGAAAATCCTGTACCGCCAGCAATTAATAATAGAGGACGTTGACTCTCTTTTTTAAACCACGCATTTCCATGAGGAATATCAATGGTGAGCTGCTGCTTTTCTAATATCACATCAAGCACTGCCATCGCATAAAGATTGAGTTCAGACGCACCAATATGAAGTTCAATAAAGTCTTTATTTTCAGGTATAGATGCAATAGAAAAAGGACGTTTATCACGTTCATCCATAACAGCTAAAAGATATTGCCCAGCCTGAAAATCAAATTCGCCATCAGGTAATAGCCTTACCCGATAAACCGTATCTGTCATCGGCTCAACAAGTGAGACTTTACAATTCAATATTGCCATGTTGTTCCTCTGTTATTATTTAAGAATATCGAGCTGTTCCCAAATAGTATCGACTCGTTGCTTAACTTCATCAGACATCACAATAGGTCTACCCCATTCTCTATCTGTCTCACCCGGCCATTTGTTAGTCGCATCAAGACCCATTTTTGATCCTAATCCTGAAACAGGTGAAGCGAAGTCGAGATAATCAATAGGCGTATTCTCCATCATAATAGTATCCCTTGCAGGATCCATTCTAGTCGTGATTGCCCAAATCACATCTTTCCAATCTCTTGCATTGACATCATCATCGCAAACAATCACAAATTTGGTGTACATAAATTGCCGTAAGTAAGACCAAACACCCATCATTACGCGTTTAGCATGACCCGCATACTGTTTCTTCATTGTTACAACGGCTAAACGGTAAGAACATCCTTCAGGAGGTAGATAAAAATCTACAATTTCAGGAAACTGTTTTTGTAATATCGGAACAAGCACTTCATTCAACGCAACACCTAATACCGCGGGTTCATCTGGTGGACGCCCTGTATATGTTGAATGATAAATTGCATCTTTACGACGCGTTAAATGCGTAATGGTAAACACAGGGAAAGAGTCAATCTCATTATAATATCCAGTGTGATCACCATATGGTCCTTCTGGGGCTAATTCGCCCGGTTCTATGTAACCTTCAAGGATAATTTCAGCACTTGCAGGTACTTCAAGATCATTTGAAAGACATTTTACAACTTCTGATTTATTACCCCGTAATAAACCAGCGAATGCATATTCAGATAATGTATCTGGTACAGGTGTTACAGCACCTAAAATAGTAGCAGGATCTGCCCCTAATGCCACTGAAACTGGGAATCGTTCACCGGGATGTTTTTGGCACCATTCTTGAAAATCTAACGCACCACCACGATGCGATAACCAGCGCATAATCACTTTGTTTTTACCCAGCACTTGCTGGCGATAAATACCCAGATTTTGGCGCTCTTTCAATGGGCCACGAGTCACCGTTAATCCCCAAGTAATCAAAGGTGCCGCATCTTCAGGCCAACAATGCATAACAGGGATCTGGGTTAAATCAACATCATCACCTGTTAAAACCACCTCCTGACAAGGGGCTTTACTCAAGCGTTTTGTTGGCATATTTAAAACTTGCTTAAACTTAGGTAACTTATCGAAGAGATCACGAAAACCTTTCGGAGGATCAGGTTCTTTTAGAAACGCTAATAACTTTCCAACTTCGTGTAAGGCTTTAACATCATCTTGCCCCATTCCCATTGCCACACGCTCTGGTGTACCAAATAAGTTACAAAGCACGGGCATATCATACCCTTTAGGATTTTCAAACAGCAGCGCTGGCCCACCGGCACGTAAAGTTCTGTCCGCTATTTCGGTCATTTCAAGGTAGGGATCTATTTCATAGGTGATACGTTTTAATTCACCTTTTTCTTCTAATAATGAAAGGAAATCTCTTAAATCGCGGTATTTCATCATAATCTTACGAGCCAGTGAGTGAAAGAAAAGAGGGCCAATGCCCTCTTTGAGACGCTATAAGCTAAACGCATAACTCACTAAAATGCAATGCTTTTTATTTAGTCGCGTTCACTATACTTATAAACAGCGGAATGGAACCCACTCTGAAAGCAATTTAGTATCAAACTGTTCAGGGAATGTTTTTCCATGTTGGAAGATTTTAAAACCTTCATTTTTAGCGCTGTAATAACGCAATTCTTCACCTTGAATATATAAGTAACTCCCTTCACGGATAGCCACAACAATCTCTTCAGGGTTAATTGCACAAAACTCTGCAATACGCTCATCGCGCGTTTCACCCATATGACCACTAATAGAAGCATCAATATAATGTGGGTTAATTTGGACAGGGAATAGGCCTAATGAAGGCATAATAACAGAGGAGCGTACTGGCATATCATTAGTGGTACGAATTGTTGGTGTTGCGACATTACAACCAGCACTCCAACCAATATACGGAATATTGCGCTCACGTACTGCACGTTGAATTGGAACAACCAATCCTTTCTCATGCAGCATTTGGTTTAATAGCCAAGTATTACCACCACTGACTAAAATACATTCTGCATTATTGATTGCGTCTACTTCTGAATCAAAATGTTCAATACAAGTAACTTCAATACCTAACACTTCTGATAAATCACGAGCGCGTTGGTCATGATCGGAACGAATAACGGCATAAGCAATTAATACAGCGGAACGAATACCGCGTTTTTTAATCATGCTATCGATATTATCTTTTGCATAACTTAACCAACGTGGATCCCCGGCAATTTTTCCGTTACTTAATAAAAAAACTTCCATTACAGAACCTCTTTATAATTATGAACAAAATTCTAAGATAATTATCTTGAGAGCTTTTTCTTATTTTTACCATCACTTTTTTATTAACTTGTTACCTCTATCCGAGATCCAAGTGAAAGTAACAAAAACAAGCGCTTTTATTGCTTATAAACACAGCTTTTCTGTGCTTTTTTCAGTATAAAACCACGTTACTCTATTTTTTATTTCATCCCCCGATAGATAACTGTTACCTTAATGATAAATTTGCTATTATCACTTAAATTAAATTTAACTAACCTATTGTCTCTATTATGAAAAACTGGCATTTGCTGTATTGTAAACGAGGGCAAATTCCTCGTGCTATCGAACACTTAGAACGTCAGCAAGTGGGCTGTTTTACACCTATGGTAACCATAGAAAAAGTATTAAGAGGAAAGCGCACTACCGTAACAGAACCGCTTTTCCCTAATTATCTTTTTATAGAATTTGATCCTGAAGTGATCCACACCACGACGATTAACTCAACGCGTGGAGTAAACTCGTTTGTTCGCTTTGGGCAATATCCTGTCACTGTTCCTCAAGATGTGATTGATACACTGCAAATACCTCAGCTTTCTTCTCTCACTTATAGTGAAGAAAATGTACCTCACAGTGGCGATAGCGTATTAATAACAGAAGGGATTTTTCAAGGGATCAAAGCCATATATCAAGAGCCTGATGGTGAAGCCCGTTCGATTTTGCTTTTAAATATATTAAATAGTGAAGTAAAAAAATCCGTCGGAAATAAAGAGTTTAAAAAAGAGTCGCTCTAGAAAAAGTTAACCCAGCAATCGCTGGGCTAATATCATATGATTTTAGAAAATCGGTTCTAAAATTATTTTTGCTGTTCTGCTTCAGCTTCAGCCTCTGCTTCCTCAGCTCCTTCTTCATCTGTTCTTCTTCCCTTGCCTACATAAAAGCGCGATACCATGACACCGATTTCAAACAGTAAGTACATAGGTATTGCGAGTAAGGTTTGAGAGAAAACATCTGGTGGTGTCAAAATCATACCAACGACAAAGGCACCGACAAGAATATAAGGACGTTTTTTCTTTAATGCTTCAGGTGTCGTTACACCACTCCAACACAGTAAAATAATCGCAATCGGTACTTCAAAAGCTGCACCAAACGCCATAAATAACGTCATTACGAAACTTAGATATTTACTGATATCTGGAATAAAATTAACCCCTTCAGGGGTTGTATTAACAAAGAAGCCAAACGCGAGAGGGAACACAACAAAATAAGCAAACGCCATACCGAGGTAGAATAATACCGTACTTGAAACAAGTAATGGCAGCATTAAGCGGCGTTCGTGTTTATACAATGCTGGTGCGATAAAAGCCCATACCTGATAAAGAATAATAGGTACAGAAGCAAAAATGGATACCATTATTGTCAATTTAATCGGAGTCAAAAAAGTAGAGGCAACATCTGTCGCACTCATATTTGACCCTTTTGGCAACTTATCGAGTAATGGAGCCGAGACTAATTGATAGATATCATTAGAAAAATAAACCAGCGCTAAAAAAACCACTAGAACTGAGATTAAGCTATACATCAAACGCTTACGAAGTTCTATTAAATGGCTGATCAGCGGTTGGGTATCATTTACTGCCATGTTTTAATGCTCACCATTGACCTGATCAGTTGTTTTTTTCTCTATTGTTACTGGCTGAGTAACAGGAACTTCTGTCTTTGTAACACTTTCTGCCACAGGTTTATGGCGATTAGCATCATCATTAACTTCATCAGCTTCAGCAAGTTCAGCTAAATCAGAAGGTGAAGGTTCCGTAGAGTCGGTTTTTACAGACTGCTCTTTCGTGGAGTCTGGCGTTGCAGGAGCTTGATAAGTTTGTTTTAAAGACTGTGCAGCCTCTTTTAACTCATCCATAGACGCTTTCAGCTCTGGCGACAACGTTTGTAAATTCGCTTTCTCTTCAACTTTTTTCAAGCTCTCTTGGAGTTCTTGAAGTTTTAGTTCTTGAGCCAGTTCATTTTGCACATTCGCAGCCAAAGAGCGTAGCGCCCTTACCCAGCCAGCAATTGTTTTTACTGCTACGGGCAAACGTTCTGGCCCCAGAAAAACAAGACCAATCACCATGACCAATAGCAGCTGACTAAAACCAATGTCAAACACGGTTTACACCTGCTCTTTGTTTTTGCTCTCAGTTGTAGACTTCTCTTCTGTTGAAGTCTTCTGCGCTAAATTTTTAGTATCAAAATCTGCGTCATTATTTGTTTTTTCAGCGTTGCTGGTGTCTTTATCTGCATTTTCGTCACCAATCGCTTTTTTAAAGCCTTTTACTGATGCGCCTAAATCTGAGCCTAATGTGCGCAGTTTATTTGTACCAAATAATAAGACAACGATGACAGCGATGATGAGTAATTGCCAAATGCTAATACCGCCCATTTTATGTTCCTCAACTATTTTCGGGGTTATACTTAATAACAGTGCCCATTATATACAACGAATTCAATTTTCGGGAATCTCGAATTCATCTTTTAATTTGCTCAAAGACAAACTTTGATGCGTTTTTATTGTGCATTACCAGATCTAAACCAACCCAAAATCCATGCAAGAAGACCTAAACTGATAAAAACACTGAATAATGTTTTAAAACCAGAAACAAAAAACAGGCTACCGCATAAAAACAGTGTTGTACCTATACCCAATAAAAATAGAGACTGTCTCTGTTTGACTCTTTGCGAACTTATTTGTTCCGTCAATTTATCTAGCGTTAACTTCATATTTTTATGTTGCTTCAGACTATCATAAACCAGCTCTGGTATCTCTGGCATTTTTTCAATCCAGTAAGGCGCTTTGCTCTTTATGCCATTCACTAATGCCGTGATACCAATTTGACTATGTAGCCAATCTTCTAAGAAAGGTTTGGCCGTTTTCCATAAATCCAATTGTGGATATAATTGACGCCCAAGCCCTTCAACATAAAGCAATGTTTTTTGAAGTAAAACTAACTGTGGTTGTACTTCCATATTGAAACGACGTGCTGTATTGAAAAGATTAAGTAACACATGTCCAAATGAGATCTCAGAAAGTGGTTTTTCAAAAATCGGTTCACACACAGTACGGATCGCAAATTCAAAATCTTCCACATTGGTATCTGCTGGCACCCAGCCTGAATCAACATGTAATTCTGCAACTTTCCGATAATCGCGGTTAAAGAAAGCTAAGAAGTTTTCAGCTAAATAGCGTTTATCTTCTTTATTTAATGAGCCAACGATACCGCAATCAATACCAATATAATATGGGTTCTCAGGGTGATCATAGCTAATGAACACATTACCAGGATGCATATCAGCATGGAAAAAGCTGTCTCTAAACACCTGAGTGAAAAAGACTTTTACGCCACGCTCTGCAAGAAGCTTCATATTCGTTTTTTGTGCATTCAACGCTTCAATATCAGAAACGGGAATACCATAAATACGCTCCATTACCATTACGTTTTCATGGCAATAATCTGAATACACTTCAGGAATATACAACATAGAGCTATTTTCAAAATTACGACGTAGCTGAATAGCATTCGCAGCTTCACGCAGTAAATTTAGCTCATCAAGTAATGTCTTTTCGTATTCGCGGATCACTTCTTTTGGTCGTAAACGACGACCATCAGGTAAAAACGGTAATAGATTTGCTAAGCGATACATCAAACGGATATCTGCTTTTATCACCGGTTGAATATCGGGACGAATAACCTTTAGTACCACTTCTTTGCCGTTTTCTTTTAATTTTGCCGTGTGAACCTGCGCAATAGAAGCGGAAGCGAGTGGCGTTTCATCAAAATCATCAAACCATTGGTCGATAGGGCAACCAAATGAGTTTTCAATATATTGTCGTGCTTTCTTACCATCAAAAGGAGCAACTTTATCTTGCAATAAGGCAAGCTGATCAGCGATTTGAGGAGGGAAAAGATCACGTCGAGTTGATAACATTTGACCTAATTTAATCCAAACAGGGCCTAATGTTTGCAATGCGAGTCGTAAGCGTTCACCTAATGGTTTTTCTGGATGTTTATTTTTGATCCAAAATAGTGCTCGGCATCCAAATCTTACAGGTAAGGTAATTCGGTGTTTAGGAATTAACTCATCAAGCCCATAAGATAAAAATACCTGAATAATATGATAGAGGCGCTTTAACTCACTCAGGAGCATTATTTTTTCTCCAATGTGCCTAACCGTTTTTCCAGCTCGGCGGTTTGCTGTGCAAGTTCTTCTATTTCATCATAAAAATGGACTGTTTCTAATGCACTAGGTGCGGTTTTCCACTCTTCAATTAATGCGTCACGTAAATAATCTTTTTGGTGACTTAAGAGTGAAGAAAATAACTGAACGCCCTTTCCTGCAACAACAGTCAGACTTTGCGCCGCAATGTCACCAATATAAGGTGCTAAATATTGCGCCGGGTCCCACTGCGCCATATCTAATAATGCAGACCAATTTTGCACAACCTGCATATCGCCATCAATAGTGATATCGCCACGGTTGATTAGTTCTGACATTTTTTGACGGTCACGAAGCTTAATCAGAGTTAATAGTTTTGTTTTTATCAAACAATCAGTTTCATCATCCCACTGACTTAATACATCAACTTGTTGTTCGCTAAAGACTAAGTAGATGGAACGAGGAAACTCATTGATAGAAAGCGCCAACACTTTGCCCGCAAGGCGATTGCGGGCAGGTTTAAGCACATTTTCCTGATATAAAACGTGATTAAGTGCTGTCTCCATAGATGCTGTTAACAGCGGATACAGTACTTGAGAAGCAATATCATGAGAAAAAGTGGCTTTTTCCATCTCAGAATTTAAATCCTTTGTGTAATGCAACTATACCTCCAGTCATATTGGTATAGGTAACTTGATCAAATCCCGCTTCTTCCATCATGCCTTTTAGTGTTTCTTGGTCTGGATGCATGCGAATTGACTCTGTTAAATAACGGTAACTTTCAGCGTCATTCACAATCACTTGACCAATTTTCGGTAGAATATGGAAAGAGTAAGCATCATAAATCTTGCTTAAAGGATCAAGAACGGGTTTAGAGAATTCCAGTACCAGCAGACGTCCACCTGGCTTTAATACACGGAACATCGAACGTAAAGCTTTTGCTTTATCGGTCACATTACGTAAGCCAAAGGAGATTGTAATACAATCAAAATGGTTATCAGGGAAAGGTAACTCTTCAGCATTGGCTTGTACATAGTTAACATTACCCACAATACCGTGATCGCGTAGCTTTTCACGTCCCATTTTCAACATTGAGTCATTGATATCAGCTAAAACAACTTCCCCATTTTCGCCCACAAGACGAGAGAATTTAGCTGTTAAATCACCTGTGCCACCCGCAAGGTCAAGAACACGTTGGTTACGTCTTACGCCACTTGCTTCAATGGTATAACGTTTCCAAATACGGTGAACACCGAACGACATCAAGTCATTCATTAAATCATACTTAGACGCGACAGAGTGAAAAACCCTTGCAACCATGGTTTGTTTATCATCTTTGTCAACGGTTTGGAAACCAAAATCTGTTGTTTCCTTAGTTTGTTGAGTCATATTATTTGCCCGCTAATTAATCAAAATTTAGTAAATT
>JAEYFY010000127.1 GCA_023454395.1 Pseudomonadota bacterium | reverse complement strand
AAGAGATAAAACGAATGGAATGTTTTGATATTAGTCACACTATGGGAGAGCAAACTGTGGCTTCATGTGTAGTATTTGACATGAATGGCCCATTAAAATCTGAATATAGGCGCTATAATATCAGTGGCATTACTCCTGGTGATGATTATGCGGCGATGAATCAAGTGCTAACCCGACGTTATGGTAAATCATTAGAAGACAGTAAAGTTCCAGATGTTATCTTTATTGATGGTGGTAAAGGGCAATTAGCACAAGCAATAGAAGTATTTGATTCTCTTAATGTTGATTGGGATAAATCACACCCGAAATTAATTGGTGTCGCAAAAGGGAGTGATCGTAAAGCAGGGCTTGAAACCTTGTTTTTTGTGCCTGAAGGTGAAGGAATGGCGTTACCTTCTGATTCACCTGCGTTACATTTGATCCAACATATTCGTGATGAATCTCATCGTCATGCAATAACAGGGCACCGCCAACGTAGAGCAAAAGTAAAAAATACCAGTTCGCTGGAGTCTATTGAAGGTGTAGGACCTAAACGTCGTCAAATGTTGTTGAAATATATGGGAGGGCTACAAGCTTTGCGAGATGCAAGTGTTGAAGAAATTGCGAAAGTCCCCACAATTTCGACGGCATTAGCAGAAAAAATTTTTAATGCGTTGAAACACTAAGTGTATTGATGCACCATATTAATAACTCTCACTTTTCTAGGTCGTGTAGAACGCTATGCAACTAAATATCCCAACTTGGCTAACTCTATTTCGTGTCGCTCTAATCCCATTCTTTGTTTTGGTATTTTATTTACCATTCAAAGATGCCCCATTAGTTTGCGCTATTATTTTTATGGTAGCAGCTGCAACAGACTGGTTTGATGGCTTTTTAGCACGTAGATGGAAACAAACTACCCGCTTCGGCGCTTTTCTGGACCCAGTAGCGGATAAAGTAATGGTTGCAACAGCACTTGTTTTAATTACTGAGTACTATCATGAGTGGTGGATAACCTTACCGGCAGCAACAATGATTGCTCGTGAAATTATTATCTCTTCACTAAGAGAATGGATGGCTGAATTAGGGAAACGTAACAGTGTTGCAGTTTCTTGGATAGGAAAAGTGAAGACGACCGCACAAATGGGATCACTTGTTGTGTTATTATGGCGTCCTACTGTTGAAGCAGAGTGGTTTGGATTCGCTTTATTATATATCGCAACAGTGCTGACTTTCTGGTCAATGTTTCAATATTTGAGCGCTGCGTGGTCAGATTTGCGTGAAGGTTGATCGAAATGACTGAAAATTCACCGAACAGTCAAAAAGATGCAAATATAGTGTTGACTAGATTCAGGAAATCAGTAGAATGCAACGCATCGAAAGGCACAACGGTTTACAGAAATAAATAAGTAAATCAGCAAGTTCGGTAATGCGGGAATAGCTCAGTTGGTAGAGCACAACCTTGCCAAGGTTGGGGTCGCGAGTTCGAGTCTCGTTTCCCGCTCCAATCTCTTATGAGATTGAGCATTTGAGGCGCGTTGGCAGAGTGGTCATGCAGCGGATTGCAAATCCGTGTACCTCGGTTCGATTCCGGGACGCGCCTCCATTAATGCCCAGGTGGTGAAATCGGTAGACACAAGGGATTTAAAATCCCTCGGCTGTAAGGCTGTGCGGGTTCAAGTCCCGCCCTGGGCACCATGTAAATAGCGGACCTTAACTTAGGTCCGTTTTTCTTCCTCTAGCAACAAGTTAGAGAGAGAAAACGAAAAAAATAAAGTTAGCTGTTTTAGAAGTGAATTTTTTAAATTTATTTGTTATCTAATTTGTTTGATAAACAAGTGCTAAGTGCAACAAATAAATACAATTTAGCCCAGGTGGTGAAATCGGTAGACACAAGGGATTTAAAATCCCTCGGCTGTAAGGCTGTGCGGGTTCAAGTCCCGCCCTGGGCACCATATAAAAAACGGACCTCATTGAGGTCCGTTTTTTTTGTTTATTGAATATTATTCAAATATTAAAAACACGCTTCTAAAATATCTAGTACATCTTTAGTCGTTAGTTTTTTATAGCCTTTGCCAATAATTGTGGTTGATTGTGCAATTTCTGGAAGCATCTCTCTTGTTGCACCTAAGGCTTCTAATGATGTAACAATGCCACATTCCTTTGTGAAACGTTCTAGTGCATCAATACCTTCAAGGGCAATTTGATCTTGCGTTTTTCCTTCTGGGGAAACTCCCCATACCTGAGTTGCAAAACGTACAAATTTTTCAATACCAAATTTATAGATAAAACGATAATAAGGTAAAGAAATTGCAGCGAGTCCCATCCCATGTGCACAATCTGTATAAGCCCCTAATTGGTGCTCAATCATATGAACTTGCCAATCTTGCGTTTTGGATAAGCCGGTGAGGGTATTTAATGCAAGTGTTGCATTCCACATAAGATTACTTCTTGCTTCGTAATCCGTTGGATTTTTCAGTGCGATACGTAAGTTATCAATAGAAGATTTTAATAAACTTTCAATTAAATAATCGGTTGTATTTGCACCTTGATCAGAAAAGTATTGTTCCATTAGGTGCGACATTGTGTCATATACACCACTTACCATCTGATATTGAGAAACTGTAAACGTATATTCTGGATTTAAGATTGAAAACTTTGGAAATACATTGGCAGGAAATAAACGTCCAATTTTATATTTAGTCTCTTCATGGGTAATGACTGAACCCCCATTCATTTCAGAGCCTGTGCCTACCATGGTAAGAATTGATGCGACAGGAATAATTTTATTTGTCACATCTTGATATTCAACCCAGTATTTTTGAAAAGGATCTTCATTTTCACAATAAGCTGAAATGGAAATACCTTTCGCACAATCAATAACAGAGCCACCACCAACCGCTAATATTAAACTGACATTGTGTTCGCGAACTAACTTAGCACCTTCCATCATTTTTTTATAAGTTGGGTTTGGCATAACGCCTGATAACTCAACAATGTTTTTACCCGCATGGCGGAGGATGGCTATAACCTCATCATAGAGCCCATTTGACTTAATCGCATTACGGCCATACATCAGCATAACAGTCTCGCCATAATGTGATAATTCATCATTTAATTTACCAAGAGAATTTTTACCAAAATGAATGGTGGTTGGATTATAGTAAGAGAAATCGAGTTGCATTTTGATATCCTATTGCCAGATTAAAGGCTATCTGATTAAAAGTGTATTGTGCTTTTAACTTTAAATTAGATAGGAACAGGTTAATTGTTGTAGAAAATACTATCGCTTTCGCATTTAGAAAAGAATGTCTGATCTTCTTAGTCTCTTGCCTATTTTTCCAAAAACTACAATGATGATTGTGAATAATATAAATTAGGTAAGGGAAAAAAAGAGAGTTTATAACGATTAAATACGATCCGTTTCTTTAAGCATTTTAATATCTGTTGCTGGTGGAGCACCGAATAGTCGGCTATATTCACGACTAAATTGTGAAGGGCTTTCATAACCAACTCGGAAAGTGGTTGTTATTGCACCTAAATTTTCAGTTAACATCAATCGACGGGCTTCACTGAGTCGTAATTTTTTTTGGAATTGAAGAGGAGTCATTGATGTCATTGTTTTAAAATGAGTATAAAAAGCAGATTTACTCATTCCAGAGCATGAGGCTAATTTATTGATATTTAATGGCTTTATATAATTGTTTTTTAACCAATCAATCGCTTTAGCTATTTGATGACTATGGCTATCCGCAGTGACGATTTGATTTAATCGTTCACCTTGCTCTGTAATCAGTAGACGATAAAAAATTTCACGCTTTATTCCAGGAGCAAGTATTTTAATACTATCCGGCTCATCAAGAAGAGTGAGTAAGCGAATAAAAGCATTGACTAAAGGTTCTGATAATTCGCCAACAGCAATTCCTTTTAGATCGTTTGAATCAGAGTTAAATGTTAATTCACTATCAACGATGAGTTGCGATATTTCTTGCAGATCTAATTCCATCATTAGCCCTAAAAATGGTTTATCGTTGCTAGCTTTCATAATATTTGCTATCACTGGGAGTTCTAGTGAAGAAATTAAAAAATGGTTGGTATCATAAATAAAGCTTTCTTCTCCTAAAATTACTCTCTTTTCACCTTGGGCAATTAGACATATTCCTGGTTTGTGAGTATGGCTGGTAATGGGGGTAGGAGAAGTCCAGTGTGTAAGTATTAACCCCGGAATTTGAGTTTCAATTTGATTAGTATCATGAGTCCATTTTTCTATCTGGATAGCTAGTTTTTGAGTTAATAACGCCATATTTTCTAATTTATTCATATAGACTCCATACAGGATAAAGCGATTAACATTATAGCAATCCTAAAATTATAATGTATAAGATGAATATTAGAAAATTATTTGATTTATTTTTAATAAAATATGTGGAAAGTAAATATTAAAAATAAAATAGGCTGTGCCTAATAAATCACAGCCTTATGAATTTATTATTTATTCTTTGCTATTTATTATTTATCAGCTTTATTTTTTTCTAACCATTTTTGCATTTGTTCTATTTCCGGTCCTTGTGCATCAATAATAGCTTGAGCTAGTTTACGCATTTCAGGATCAGTACCGTATTTCAACTCAATTTTAGCCATATCAATAGCACCTAAATGGTGTGCAATCATACCATCAGCAAAAGCGACATCTGCATTATCAGTGTTCATCCCTTTTGCCATATCGGCATGCATTTTATTCATGGAATCATTGAGTTCTTTTTGCATTGGCGAACTGTTATGAGATGTATCCATATTCATGTTCATATGTGTATTGTTTGCCATCGCACCAAAAGAGATAGCACTCATTAAAATAACAGCAGTAGGTAAAATCTTTTTCATAACAGTTTCCTTTTATTTATCGTGAAATTGTTATCACTCTAAAGATTCCCCCTAGGGGAAGGTCAATGATGTTATTAAAAATTTAAAGTTCTTTACTTTTAATAACGTAATTACAAAATAGCTTTTTAAACTTATTTTATTCAATTAATTACATACTAACATTCAATTTATTTCTCTTTATAAACTCGAGTTTTTATTCTAAATAAGTAAAACCAGATACTTATTTTTCGATTAATAAGAATAAATAGAACTGTATACCTCCGTAATAAAATGTAAAAAATAAAAAGAATCGTAATCCAGATTGAACCTGATTTATTTTAACTATATATATTAAAAAATAAATATTAAAACAGATGTGATTTATATGTGGAGTTTAATATGAAACAGATACTTATTATTGCAGGAGGAATATTATCACTGACTATCATGCTGGCTATTCTTGTTGCTACTCTAATAGTGTCTGTCATTAAAGAAAATACTGCTGAGTTTTGGAGTGAAAGCTATGAAGTGATTGAAAATTCATCATCAACAGTACGTGAAGCCGTTTCTACCGTAGAAGCAAAACGCGATACGCTTATGGCCATTTATCAATCTAAAGAGAATAATGGAAGTTGTCAGCAGTTAGCTGAAAAGCTAAATGATGTTGAAAAAGCCCTTTCTAATGGAAATTTGACGCTACCACAACCAGCAAAAGAACAAATTTCAACTATTAAAAATGCGTTTGATGGTTCAACATCACCCACGAAAAACATTGCTTGCGAGCGAGCACTTCAAGTTATTAATGATTTGAGCCGGTAATCTTAATATCCCCTCTGTTTTTATTTATCTTTTATTCCACAGTAAGATCATTTTCGATTATTAAATTAATATCTCTTAACTTAATTCAATGAATCTGCGATATTTTTTTCTTGAAAAGAGTATATTTTTATTCTTTAACTTAAAGTAGTGATAGGTTATTTATATCTATAATCTTACTTTTCTAAGATGATGTTAACGTTAAAAAGAAGTTGCCAAGGGGATTTAAAGTCGCGATATGAATATGCTAAAATTGATAGCTGATTCGCTTTAGCAGTGAGATTTTGTGATAATTTGGTTTATTTTTTGTTTTTCATGAGATGAGTTTTTGTCTTTAACAACACTATTTTTTATTTTCAATCTAATAAATCAATTTTAGCACAAGTAAGCACAGCAAATCAGATAAAAGCTTTTATAAAAAGTATGGCATATATATCAATATAATTTAAGAAAATATCAATTAATTATGAATATCGCAGCATCAAATGTAAATGAAGTCAGCCGGCAAACAGCGTGGATCAGGGTAATAATATTATCATTCGCGGCTTTCGTTTTTAATACAACAGAATTTGTTCCTGTTGCATTGTTAAGTGATATTTCTGAAAGTTTTGGGATGATTCCTGCTGAAACAGGCTTAATGATCACGATATATGCTTGGGTTGTTGCTTTAATGTCTCTGCCTTTAATGATTATGACAAGTAAAGTAGAGAGACGTAAGTTACTTATTATTTTATTTATGCTTTTTATTTTGAGTCATATTCTCTCTGGCGTAGCATGGGATTTTAAATCGCTGATAGCAGGGCGTATTGGTGTCGCTTTTTCTCATGCTGTATTTTGGTCTATTACGGCATCGCTGGCTATTAGAGTGGCGCCAGCTGGTAAACGAGCTCAGGCATTAGGTTTATTAGCAACAGGAACTGCACTTGCAACAGTATTAGGTTTACCTATTGGTCGTGTTGTTGGGCAGTGGTTAGGATGGCGTGCAACATTTATGGGAATTGGCGTTTTAGCTTTAATTACTCTGTTTGCATTAATGCGTTATTTACCTTTATTGCCGAGTGAGCATTCGGGATCACTAAAAAGTGTGCCAGTGCTATTAAAACGTGGTCCATTAATGGGTATTTTTCTGCTAACGGTAATCGCAGTTACTGCACACTTTACGGCTTATAGCTATATCGAGCCTTTTGTGGTTGATATTGCAAAGTTAGACCAAAATTTTGCTACCTTGGTTTTATTGATTTTTGGTGGAGCCGGTATCATTGGCAGTGTGTTATTTAGTCGTTATAGTACCAAAATGCCAACATCATTCTTATTTTTAGCCTTAATATTGCTTACTTTTTGTTTAAGCTTATTAATGATCAGTAGCCAGGATCTAACCGCATTTATTGTGTTGATTATATTCTGGGGAATTGGCTTTATGTGTATTGGTCTTGGGATGCAAGTCAAAGTGATTGATTTAGCCCCTGATGCAACAGATATCGCGATGTCTATTTATTCTGGTATTTTTAATATCGGTATTGGTGCTGGGGCATTGATTGGTAATCAGGTTATTTTACATGCCGGTATGACTAACCTTGGCTATGCGGGAACAATATTAAGTATTATTGCAGTAGTTTGGTGTGGTTTTATTTTTAATCGTTATCGTGTGGCTATGGGGGGGACCCCTCGCCAGAAGAATCAACTTCATCAACACTAAATAAGTATTTCCACTATATAAAGGCACTTATTCAATAGGAAGAGTGCCTTTTTTATTAATAAAATTATATATCTAGCGATGAGATTAACGTGGATTTCATTTCGTTATAGTGTGAGTCTAAGCTATCATAATTCCAAATTTTTTCTTTCATCATTAAGTATTGTTTAATACTGTCAATATCATTGTTATGATAATAACTTTGTTTTGCTTCAAACATGAGATTGCTTAATCGTGAGTTTTTACTATGACTAATTAAACATAAGTTGCCGAAACTATTTAGCTTATTAGTTTCCCATTTTTCATACCCATTCATAGGGGTTTGTGGGTAATAGTGTTCAACAGAACTTCGAAATGTAAATTCAAATTTTTTTATGGCGTCATCGCTATTATAATATTTTTTCCATAATAGATAATCTAAGTAATTGAATATAAGATTATGTGCTATTTTTCCATAAGATAAGCGGTTTTCTAGATGTTCAATTTCTTTATTGGGCAAATTTTCACATAGGTTGCTGAAATATTCTCTGTTCTTATCAATGTTCTTTTCTATTTCACTTTCAGAAGAATAAATTATTTTTTGATAAGAGAGTGTGTTAGGTACTAACCAAAGATCAAAAACGAATCTATTTGTCATCTTTTCTAAATAAGTTAAGTAGAGCTCTCCTTGTACCTTATGGGCATTATAAAGCCAATTTAATGCGCCATTGAGCCAATATTTATATGCTTGTGTAGGGGTCGACACATGAAGTGCAGAAAGTATCATTATAAGTGAATGCTGGGTCATATCATCATGATCTTCTTTACCATGAGTATTAGCATAATAATGCGTTTTGCTATTACTTTTACGATAAGTTTTTAAACTCCAGCTATCTTTATTTTCAATATATTCTCGTTTAATAATCCATTGGTCAAAAAGATATTTACATTTTAATAATGACCAAATAAAATTTCTTACATTATGGATGATATTTTCATCGCTTGAATTTATTTCAGAGGGTTTCAAAAGAAATTGATCAAAAAAGTCTAAAAGTCGTTTATCATCTAATGCAATTTTTTCATCTTTAGTGACAATATTAAGAACATGAATTAAAAAATTCGGAAATGAAATAACAGAATGGAAACGTTCAGAGCCTTCACTATTAGGAGCGTTTTGTTTATTTTCCTTGATAAAAGGTAATTGGATTAATTCATTTAAATTTAATTTTTTTGATGTGTTATCATTAGCATTGATTTTTTCATTATTCTTATTATCAGTCGATGCATTTTCTAACGATTGAATAAATGAATTTATATCTGATGGTAATAAATCATCCCAATTTTCACCGAATATATGTTGGCGTTGCGTAGAGTCAAAACCAGATTGAATGTAACTATTCATATTAGCACAAGCATTCCAAACTAGATCCAATGCTAATTTGCTATATTTTTTATCTTTTTCATTTTTTATTCTATCAAGGATACTTAATAACTTAGCTTTTAATATTTCATGTTTTTCTAATTGTTCTCCTCGATTATTCATCACCTCAAAATAGTGATTTAAATCAGTTTGTGCTGGCACTTCAACTCGAAGAATTTGTACTTTATTGATGAGGTAATCAGTAAATTTTTCTAAACTTACATTCCGTTCGTTAAGGATTTTAATAAGAGAATCATTAATTATTTTATAGCCATTTACAATAGCATTATTGATAGGATAAATATTTTCTGACGTTAAATCGTCACTATTTTTATTTAAATTAAAAAGGCTATTAATGGTGTTTTGTGAACTCTCTCGGCACTCAAATTCAATATTGGGTGAAAAGTAAAAGTCTTTGTTTTTTAATTCTTTTTGTATCCAAATCATCAATAGTGATAATGTCGTTAAACGTTGTTGACCATCAATAACTTCATAGATTTCTTTTTTATTATGTTGTTCATGCTTAAAAACAACAAGAGTACCAATATGATAATAATTAGCATTTTTATGTTGTAAGTAATCTAATATATCATTGATTAATTGTGATATTTCACCTTTTTCCCACGAGTAATTACGCTGATACATAGGGATCATGTAATGAGCATGTTGGAGTAGATCTTTAACAGAAAGAGAAATAGGTTGGCTCACGACATATACCTCATTTTTTTAAATAACTCTTCAATAGAATTTGTCTTACTAGAATAATTTTTTTCTACAATAGGCAAGTAAAATTGTAAAAAATCTGTGGGCTCAATCGAGTTTCTCAATAATTTAAAAAGATTATTTTCGAGTACATAATTATCCATACTGGCCAATTGTAATACTTGATAATTTAAGCGTAAGCTGTAAGCCCATATAAAGATCTTTTCAATCGCCTCAGAAATTTGTTCAATACCGAATTTGTCATAATAGTAGAGAAGTAGGCAATTAAACATCGTTCGAACATAACTATCACCAATACGATGTCTTGCATTATAAGTGTTAATCGTGGTTAAAATATTTCTAGCATTTTCTGTAAGATGCACCTCATCCATGACTGAAGTACTTTTTAAATGAGGTAATAGCATTTGATAATAGCTAACCATTTCAAAAAAACGACGACCATTAATAATTTTTTGTTCGAGTTGAAATGGGTACATCATCGATTGGTGATCAATTTTTCTTGTGTAGTGAGCATTATAATCATCAACAACATGATGTATCATTTGAAGAGCTTTAACACAGGGATAAGCATGACTTTTTTCTAGATTAACACCTTTAAATAAGCCTATATCGTTTTTAGTAAATTTACGAGCAGATTCCCCATTTATCCACTTTTTAATTCGATAAAGGTATTCTCCAAATAAGTTACTTAATGTTTCACTATTACTATTTTCCCATAAATGTACGGTATGTTCTTTTAACACACTATCCTGAGTACTAAATTCACGTAAATGAAATGCCTTTAGAAGATCGTGAGGAACAAGATCTCGTCCTCGAGCATTTTGTGAATCAAAGAATTGGAAAGCTTCTGAGATATTATCAATAGTTACTTTAACTAACTCACAATTGTTCAATAAAAAAACAATTTGTTCTTTACCAAAGGTGGGACGGTTAATATGTTGACAAATAAGTTGGTAGTTAGTCTGAATATTAAATTGAGAAATCTTATTATCAAAAATAGGATTAAAAATAACTTTATCTAATTCTAAAAGTTGTTTTTTTAGTTTTTTATCGATTTCATTGTTGACATCGAATAAATTGGTCTCTAATCGTTCGTAGATAAATGCTTTAATTATCAGTATTAAAGTAATAATTCTTTGCTGTCCATCGACAATATCGTCTATTATTTTTTCATTTAAGCAATGTCGATGAATTACTAATGTACCAATTCGCCAAGCCTCCTTATCTTGATGATGAAATAAATCAATAAAAAATTGTTCAACATGTTGTGTTGTCCATTTATAAGGGCGTTGGTAATCAGGGATGGAGAGATGGGGATTGAGTAAGATGTTCTGTATTTTTGTAATCTCAGGCTTTATTTTAAATACATTATTAGAAGATGTTTGTAAATTCATGGTTTTTAATTTAGATAAAAATATTTTTATAAGATGAAAATTTAAATTATACAATAATTAGAAAGTGTACCTAATTTAGATAGATGAGGGTATAGAAATCATTCAAAATAAGTCATTGTACTTAGTGCTAAATCTAAGTAATCCTCAAATAAGCGCATTGAATCTTAGATTGCATGAACTGTATGAGGATAGCTTGTGATAGAATTCACAAAATTGACTTTGTATAGGATTAAGGCGAAAAAATGAATGGATTAACTTACTTAATGTTGGCAATTATATCTGAAGTCATTGCAACTACAATGTTGAAAGCTTCTGATGGTTTTAGCCGATTATATCCATCTATTGTTGTCGTCATCGGTTACTGTCTTTCTTTTTGGGCGCTTTCTCAAGTGGTAAGAGTGATGCCATTAGGTATTGCTTATGCTATATGGAGTGGATTAGGGATAGTTTTAGTTTCTGTTGCAGCGGTGTTTCTTTATCAACAAAAACTCGATTTACCAGCCATTGTTGGTATGACTTTAATTATTGCTGGTGTTTTAGTTATAAATCTACTTTCAAAAAGTGCTTCACACTAATAGGAATAACTGGAAGAAATTAGGGTGTCTTTGATGCAAAAGAAAATTAAAACAGCGTGTTATCTATTTATATTAACTAGCTTTGCTTTTATTGCAGGATGCAGTAATTCAGCGCAGACACAAAATTCATCGACACAAGTGGTGAGTAAAAGTCGAACAATACCGACAACCGGTTTTGATATTCCCTTAGATGAATCAGCCAAGGCAACCTGTGTCTTTTCTGGTGGTGTGCCTTCTTTAAACTATGAATTACATGGTGGTCAGACGCCCGTGTGTCAATTTGCTAATGGTAAACGTTGTAGTGAACAAGCTTTAATTGAAGGGGCTTGTATTCCTGGTTAAAGCTTATTTTGGGTTGAATGTTTAATCATCATTTCTCTATTATAAAAATAGCCTTTAGTTTATCGCTAAAGGCTATTTTCTTTTTTATTCTTTTGTTTTAAAAGAACTTGTTATTTGGCTCATTAATACTAATAAACCGACAACAAAATAAGCAGAGAAAATAATAAGCATCCATTGTGGCATTTCTAGAGTTAAGAATTGCCATTGACTGACAGAACAATCACCGGTTGCTTGGAATACAGCAGGGAACCAATCTTGCAAGGCAAACCAAGAAGGTAAAGTGACAAAAAAGTCACAAGTTGCAAAAGGTGATGGATTTAGAATAAGTTGTGTATGCTCCCAAGAGAGTTCAATTCCTCGGTATGCAGAATAAATCCATAAAAAACTACCCGCCATGCGCATAAGTGCCATTTTAGGTGCAGATGCCCCAATCAATGCAGCAACTAAGATCCCTAATACCGCGATGCGTTGATAGACGCACATGACACAAGGCATTAATTCCATTCCGTACTGAAAATACAATGCAGCACCTTCAAGACCAATTGCTGTTAATGCAAGCAATAGCCATGAAAAACGGCTTTGTGACCAGTGACGAAGAGAAGTCAGCATAATAATATCCATTTAAATATTAAATTAAATAAGGGTCTATTCTGCCCAAAAATCAAGCGCAAAAAAAGTTAAAACCTGTTATTTCACAAATATTTACATTCAAGCTTTTTTAAATGAAAAAAATAGGACTTTTATCAAATAAAAGTCCTATTTATGTGGTGTAACTGTGGATCTATTGTTATGGAATAGCAACTAAACCAATTTCATAGAACCAATGTGTTGCAGGAACAAGCCAAAATTCAACAGCCAGTAAACCAAGTAATGTCATTACAATTGTATATGGCAGAGCCATTATCACCATACGGCCATATGATAAACGGATGAGTGGTGATAGTGCAGATGTTAATAAGAATAAAAAGGCAGCTTGACCATTTGGCGTTGCAACAGAAGGTAAGTTTGTACCTGTATTAATAGCAACACCAATATGCTCATATTGTGACTGGCTAATTAATCCATCTTGCAATGCAGTTAAAGCTTCACTGATATAAACTGTCCCCACAAACACGTTATCTGAAATAGCAGATAATAGACCATTAAAGAGGTAAAAAAGAGACAGTTGTGAAGATTCTGAAGCTTGAAGAACAAACTGAATAATAGGACCAAATAATTGTTGATCGATAATAACGGCAACAATAGAGAAGAAAACAGTTAATAATGCAGTGAAAGGCAAGGCTTCTTCAAATGCTTTACCAAGAGCATGTTCTTCAGTGATCCCACAAAATGCCGTGGCAAGAATAATAACAGATAAACCGATAATACCGACTTCTGCTAAATGGAGTGCTAAAGCAACAATCAACCAAATACCAATTAATGCTTGGATCATCAGTTGTGCTTTTTCTTGAGAAGTGCGTTTTTCACTGTTTTTCTTGTCGTACTCAGTGAGAACTTTACGAACTAAATCAGGTAATTCAGCACCATAACCAAAGAGCTTAAAGCGTTCTACAAAGTAGCACACTGCAAGACCCGCAAAGAAAACAGGAATAGTAACAGGTGACATTCTGATAAAGAAAGTCACAAAATCCCATTCTAAATGTTTTGCAATGATTAGGTTTTGTGGTTCACCCACCATGGTCATTACGCCACCTAATGCAGTACCAACACCCGCATGCATCATTAAGCTACGTAAAAAAGCACGGAATTGTTCTAAAGTTTGTTTTTTTTCTGCGGTATCAATAAATCCATCATTATTTAATTCTGTCCCTGATTGATTAGAGGCAAAATTATGATAAATAGAGTAGAAACCGAGAGAGACACTGATTACAACCGCGATAACGGTTAAAGCATCTAAAAAGGCAGATAAAAATGCACTTGCGAAACAAAAGGCAATAGATAACATTCGCTTAGAACGAATGGATAACAGCAATTTTGTAAAAGCAAACAGTAATAATTGCTTCATAAAATAGATACCCGCAACCATAAAAACAAGAAGCAAAATCACTTCAAGGTTGTTGGCAATTTCATGACCAATCTGTTTGGGGCTAGTCATACCAATGATGACGGCCTCAATAGCCAGTAATCCTCCGGGTTGTAACGGGTAACACTTTAGCGCCATAGCGAGTGTGAAAATAAATTCTACCACCAATAGCCAGCCGGCGACAAAAGGGTCAACAAAGAAAAAAATGAGTGGGTTGATAATTAAAAAAGTAAGAATAGCAAGCTTATACCAATCTGGGGAATTCCCCATAAAATTCTTTAGTAGTGCTTGTCTTATACTCATATCCATTAGGTTTCTCATCCTCCAAATAGAGATTTTAAGCGCAATGACGCGCAATCTAACCATAGTACGCGCTAATCGCTGTGAAATTAAGCGCATTAGTAATAATAAATTGATAAAACGACATCAAGTTTTATGATGCCATTCACTATTTAATGATGGTTGAGCTATATCAAAATTACGCATTCTGATATTATCTTTTCCATTATTAGCAGAAAAATCGCTTCGGAAGAAATAAAAATATGGTTATTAAGGCT
>JAEYFY010000050.1 GCA_023454395.1 Pseudomonadota bacterium | reverse complement strand
GGCCTTACTGATTATCAATTTCCGATATTCTATTTTTATCGGATAAGTACAACTTAATGCCTGATATAAATAATCCCAATAAGCTTTGTAACCGTTTTCGGGGTTACTACCCTGTTGTCATTGATGTTGAAACAGGTGGATTTAATGCGAAAACAGACGGTTTACTTGAAATCGCCGCTATTACACTAAAAATGGATGAGCAAGGTTGGCTAAAACCTGATAACACATTACATTTTCATGTTGATCCCTTTGAAGGGGCTAATTTAGAGCCGGCAGCCTTAGAATTTACAGGTATTGATCCAACTAATCCTTTACGTGGCGCAGTCAGTGAATACGAAGCCTTACATGCCATTTTTAAAATGGTACGTAAAGGGATGAAGGATGCAGATTGTAATCGAGCTATTATTGTCGCTCATAATGCAAATTTTGATCACAGCTTTGTAATGGCTGCTGCTGAACGTGCTGGGTTAAAACGTAATCCTTTTCACCCTTTTGCCACCTTTGATACAGCAGCTTTAAGTGGATTGGTATTAGGACAGACTATTTTGGCTAAAGCCTGCATCACTGCTGGCATTCCCTTTGATAGTAAATTAGCGCATGGTGCGTTATACGATACTAATCGTACATCATTACTTTTTTGTGAATTAGTTAATCGTTGGAAAAAGCTTGGTGGATGGCCATTGCCTACACCTTGAAGCCATGATTTCGCTGATACATTTATAAATCGCAGAAAAAGTATGAATAACAGAAAAAAGCCAGTTCAATTTTTGAACTGGCTTTTTTATTGAAGTTCTCATTATTTTTATGCGTTTCAATACCGAAACAATAAAAATGAATTACTGTGCTTCTTCTTCACCACGATATTTATCAGCAGTCTCTTTTAATAACTTCTGTAATTCACCGCGCTGATACATTTCTAAAATAATGTCACATCCACCGACTAATTCACCACCTACCCATAATTGTGGGAAGGTTGGCCAGTGTGCATATTTTGGTAGCTCTGCACGAATATCTGGGTTTTGCAAGATATCAACATACGCAAAACGCTCACCACAAGCAGAGATAGCTTGAACTGCCTGAGCAGAAAAACCACAACTTGGTAATTTTGGTGAACCTTTCATGTATAAAATAATTGGGTTTTCATTGATCTGGCGTTCAATTTTTTCAATAGTCGTCATTTGTAAGTCCTTACAGCCTTTTATATTCGATATGCTTTATAGGGGAAAACATGGAAGAAGAATACCACTTTATATTAGAAACCTCTATATAAGTTTAATTCTCAATATAAAACAATAAGCTGGTGTTAAACCATAAGATTATTGATGAGAAAACACACAAAAAAGCATAAAAGTAAATCAATACGTTACAGATGTTTATGAGTACGTTTTATCTTATTATTTCGCCTCTTATCACCAACACAATCCGTTTTCTAAAAGGATCAAGCAACCCAGTACAGCAGTAATATCGCTTATTTCACCTTTTATTTTTGCAGTTTGTCCTTTCTTAATTTTAAGAACATTTTCCTCTTCACTAGGTTTTAAAGTATATGAAGCACTGGCTTTATTATTAAATGAAATAGCAACAACTTTTTTAAATTAAAATGAATGTTGTTATTTTTAGCATGCAATTTAAAAATATAAATTATTATAAAATCTATTATTAAATATTTAATATGTTTCTTTATTTGAATTCTATTTAGTTTTATATCCTTTTAAATTAAAGAAATAAAAAGAAAAGAAAGAGTAACTTTTATATCAAAATCAATATATTAAATTTCATAACCTTTACATTAAGATAAAACGCTACTTTTTTAAAAGAATATAATGTATATAAATGAGTTTGTTATAAATCCTAATGAGTACTAACTATGGACATGATTTTGCTGTTTCTTTTAGTGGGCTGTATTACTGGTTTTTTTGCTGGGCTACTTGGCATCGGAGGCGGAGCGATCATTGTTCCAGTGGTTATGTATGTCGTGAGTCAACAAGCTATTCCAACAGATATGGTGATGAAAATTGCCTTATCTACCTCATTTTCTGTCATTATATTTTCCACAGCATCTTCAGCGTATTCTCATAACAAACATAAAGCCATTTTATGGCAACAATTTCCTTTATTATCTATCGGCACTCTCATTGGTATGCTTGTTGGGACATTTCTGGTACAAAAAATGTCAAATACGATATTGCAAATCGTGTTCTGTATTTTCATGGTATATACCATCTATGGATTATTAACTAAAAAGAAAGAAGCTGAACGTATAGAAAACGTAAAAGATCCTATCGTTTCAAAACCAGCGTTAACCAGTGGTGGCGCTTTAATTGGCTTTATATCCAGCTTTATCGGTATTGCTGGTGGAACTATCACCATTCCTCTTTTAAGTCATTGGGGATTTAATACTCGCAAATGCATTGCAACCTCATCAATGATTGGTGTCATCATCGCTTCCGTAGGCACAATCATGGGTATTATCTATGGGTGGAATCAAACAAATATTGATGACTATTACTTCGGTTTTATCTATTTGCCTGCCTTTATTGGCATAAGCATTACCAGCATTCTCTTCGCCCCTGTCGGCGTAAAAGTTGCTTATCGCCTGCCTATTCCAAGAGTTCGCCAAATATTTGCACTATTCTTATTCTTAGTGGTCGTGAAAATGATGTATACACTAATAATGGAGTAAGCAGAAAATATACAATTAGAAGATACCAGCTCTGATCACAGTCAATATTTTACTGCTTTACGAGTAACTCTGAGGGATATACTCTTATGAGTATAATTAATCTATATGGCTTATATCTATAGATAAAAGATATTTAGCTGTTATTTCAACAGATTTTTGTTAAAATAATTAGCAAAATAGTAACAACTTAGTGATTCATTTGCCTCATTCTATCAATTCAAATGATTTTGATGGAATGATTTTAGGCACAAAACCCGAAATAGATAGTTTAAAGGAGTACGCAATGTCTTTCGAATTACCAAAATTACCTTATGCGTTAGATGCTCTTGAGCCACACATCTCTAAAGAAACTTTAGAATATCACTACGGC